>NZ_JBEZKZ010000134.1:0-8681 GCF_040651895.1 Streptomyces sp. NPDC048352 | reverse complement strand
CGCAGCGCGGCCGGACCCGGCGGGGCGTCGGGGGTGGGGGCTGCTCTCCGGGAGCCCGCGTCGGACGCGGGGGACCGGCACGCTCCTCAGGACGCCGTCCCCGCAGGCGCCGACGAGCCCCTGAGGGCGGAGCGGCCGTCCTCCCACGCGGTACGGATGTGGGCGGCGAGGCGGTCCTCCAGCAGGATCGTGGCCGCGCAGCCGAAGGCCACGTCCGGCTCCAGGCCGGGTTCGTCGGCCAGCAGTCCGCCGATGACCTCGTGCCGCACGACCTGTTCGTGGACGGCGTCCGCCTCCACGTGCTCGGCGTAGAAGTGCTCGGCCGCCGGGCCGGCCCCGCAGCGGCGCATCGCCTTCGCCAGGCGCCGCGAGCCGGGCGAGGAGGTCACCTCCACGCACGCGAAGTGCCCCACGAGCGCCCCGCGCAGGGCCCGGTGGAGGCCGAACAGGGACATCAGGTTGACGGTGGCGAGCAGCGGGGCCGGGGCCTGCTCCAGGTAGTGCCCGTAGGCGGTCTCCAGGCCGAGGTCGTCCATCAGGTCGGCGAAGAGCCGGGCGTGGATGCGTCCGGGGTGGCCCGCGCCGAACTCGTCGTACTCGATGGCGACCATCGCGGCCTTGGCCCGGCCGCTGAGCCGGGGGATCACCCAGGCGTGCGGGTCGGCCTCCTTGAGGTGGTACAGGGAGCGCAGGGCGGCGTACTCGCGCAGCTGCCACAGCTCGCCCTCGGTCTCCAGGTAGTGGCTGAGGCTGCCGCTCAGGTCCACGGGTTCCACGAGGAGGGGGCCGAAGGCCGCCTCGACGGTCTCCGGGGCGCCGGCCGTGGCCGTGCGCAGCGCGTGGAGGAAACGGTCCTCCAGAGCGCGGCGCAGCCCGAGCAGCGCCGGATCCCACTCCAGGGTGTCGTCCACGCCCGCGAAGCCCCGGTAGTGCAGTTCGTACAGCAGGTAGAGGGCCAGGTGCAGGTCCTCGCCCCAGGGGTCGGCCTTGAGGACCGCCGTCGTGCCGAGGGCCGGGGCCCGGCCGTCGCGCAGCGCGTCCACCACGGCGCGGGACAGCGGCCCGCGCCCCTCGGCCAGCACGGGACCGGCCGGCGCGGGAGCGGCCGGCACGGGTCGGGCGGGGGTGTGGGCGGGTGCGGTCATCGCTCGTTCCTGTCCTCGGGTGGGTTCGCCCGCTCGCGGGGGCGGTGGCTGGTGTCGCACCACGGGTACGTACGGCTGCGGCGGCAGGTGCACAGGGCCACCATGAACCGGTCCGAGCGGGCGGTCGTCCCGTCGTCCAGGAGGATCTCGACGGGGCCCTCCACCAGGACCGGGCCGCAGCGCTCCACGGACACCCGCCGGGGCCTGGCGGCCTCTCCGGCGGGCCCCGGCGCGGCGGGGCGGGGTTCAGAGTTTCCGGGCACGGACGACCACCAGCTCCTCCTGCTCGGCGCCGGCCTCCGCCAGCCCCTGTTCCTGCAGCCAGGCCCTGCGCGAGCGCAGCACGGGGCCCCAGGGGACGAACGCCCGCTCCGTGACCTGCGCCTCCATGCCCTGCCGCGCCAGCAGCTCCAGCGTCTCCTCGGCCCCGCACATCCCCGAGTGGACCATCAGCAGCACCCCGCCGGGGCGCAGCAGGGCCGGGGCGGCGGCGCAGATCCGGTCGATGACGGCCCGGCCGTCGCTGCCCGCGTCCCAGGCGCGCCGGGCCCCGCTGGTGGGCACGCGGGCGTCGGGGCACGGGACGTAGGGCGGGTTGGCGAGGACCAGGTCGAAGTGCCGGCCCCGGGTCCTGCTGACGAAGTCGCCGTGCAGGACGCGCAGCCGCAGGCGCTGGCGCCAGGCGTTGAGCCGGGCGGCCCAGACGGCGGGCCACGCCACGTCGACGGCGGTGACCTCGGCGCCCCGGGCCGCCGCGCGCAGGGCGAGCGCGCCGGTGCCCGTCCCGATCTCGACGACCTCGGCGCCCGGGGCCAGGGGCTCGCGCGCGAGGGCGTCAGCGAGCAGCAGCGTGTCGGCCTGCGGCCGGTACACGCCGGGCGGCGCGATCAGGTTCGGCATGGGGTCGGTGTACGTGAGGGCGGTGCTCGGCACGGGATACCTCCTGGTCGGCCGCGCGGGGTCGGCGAGGACGGGACTGCGTCGGCGGGTCACGGGTGCCGTGGGGACGGGACTGCGTCGGCGGGTCACGGGCGCCGTGGGGTGTCGGGGCCGGCCCCGCGCTCGTCGGGGGCCTGCCAGGATTCCTGGCGCGCCCGCGCCGCGGCGCTCTGGTCCGACGGGAGCGCGCCGGGGTCCTTGCGGGCCGCGACACGCCGGGTGCCGTACCAGAAGGCGCCGATCAGGAGCGCGGCGACGACCACGCCCGCCAGGATGAGGAGGAGGGAAGGGGAACCGGAGGCCGCGAGGGCAGCTGAGGCGATCATGGGCAGCGCCTACCCGCTATCCCGGGATTTGCACCTGGTCCCCGCACAGCGGGGCGGAGGCCGCCCGACACGGCCCGGGGTGCCCGTTTCCGTCCGGATCGCAAGGGCACACGGTCGTGCATGGATCAGTCGAAAACCCCCGTGCTCGACGCGCTGGCGGCTTACCACGCCGACGGCCAGACCCCTTTCACCCCTCCCGGTCACAAGCAGGGCCGGGGCGCCGACCCACGGGTACGGGCGGTGCTGGGCGACGCGGTGTTCACCTCGGACGTGCTCGCCACGGCAGGCCTCGACGACCGGACGTCCTCGCAGGGCATCGTGGAGGAGGCCCAGGCGCTGATGGCCGACGCCGTCGGCGCCGACCACGCCTTCTTCTCCACCTGCGGGAGCTCGCTCTCCGTCAAGTCGGCCATGCTGTCCGTCGCCGGGCCGCACGAGAAGCTCCTGATCGGGCGGGACGCCCACAAGTCCGTGGTGTCGGGCCTCATCCTGTCGGGCATCCGCCCCGTATGGGTGGACCCCCAGTGGGACGTGGAGCGGCACCTGGCCCACCCGCCGTCCGCAGAGGCCTTCGAGGCGGCCTTCGCCCGGCACCCCGACGCCCGCGGCGCGCTGGTCACCACCCCCACCCCGTACGGCACCTGCTCGGACCTGGCCGCCATCGCCGAGGTGTGCCACCGGCGGGGCAAGCCCCTGATCGTCGACGAGGCGTGGGGCGCCCACCTGCCCTTCCACCCCGACCTGCCCACCTGGGCCATGGACGCCGGCGCCGACATCTGCGTCACCTCGGTGCACAAGATGGGCTCGGGCCTGGAACAGAGCTCGGTCTTCCACCTCCAGGGCGACCTGGTGCGGCCCGAGGTGCTCAAGAGCCGCGAGGACCTCCTCGGCACCACCAGCCCCTCCGTCCTGGTGTACGCGGCCCTCGACGGCTGGCGCCGGCAGATGGTGGAGGAGGGCAAGACCCTCTACGGCGACGCCCTCGCCCTCAGCGCGGAGGTGCGCGAGCGCCTCTCCCGCATCGACGGCATGCGGGTCCACGGCCGCGACGACTTCTGCGGGCCCGGCCGGGCCGCCGACATGGACCACCTCCAGATCGTCCTCGACATCAGCGCCTGGGACGTCACCGGCTACCGGGCCGCCGACTGGCTGCGCCGCCACCACCGGGTCAACCTCCACCTCGCCGACCACCGCCGCATCAGCGTCCAGCTCACCCACGCGGACGACGCCGAGACCGTCGGCATCCTGCTGACCGCCCTCACCGACCTGGCGGCCCACGCGCCCGGACTGCGCACCGGCCAGCCCGTACGGGTCCCCTCGCCGGCCGGGCTGCGGCTGGAGCAGGCGGCGCTGCCGCGCGACGCCTTCTTCGAGCCGACCGAGCAGGTGCCCTGGGAGCGGGCGCGGGGGCGGATCGCCGCCGAGATGCTCACCCCGTACCCCCCGGGCATCCCGGCCGCGCTGCCCGGCGAACGGCTGGACGGCGCCGTACTGCACTACCTGCGGTCCGGCGTCGAGGCGGGCATGGTCGTACCCGACGCGGCCGACACGCAGGTCACCAGCGTCCGCGTCCTCCGCGAGGACGGCTGAGCCCACCCCCGCGCGCCTTCGACGCGGCGCGGGAGGGTTCATCCCCGAACAGCGGGTAGGCGCCGTCCAGCCGAGCCACGACGGGACCGCGCAGCCGCCGCGGCCGTCCACCGAACCACCCCCTTGGGAGAAACGATGACCACAGAGCACTCCGACACGACCCCGGCCCAGGGCGACGGCGGCCTGCCGGGCAAGCCCGGGCCGGTGTCCGCGACCGTGGCCGAGCCCACCGGGCCGGCCCAGCCCCTGCCGCCGAAGCCGGACCAGACCGGCCCCGAGACCGTGAGCCCCACCGGGCAGGCCACCGGGGCCGAGCAGGCCCGGATGGCGCAGAGCGGCGCGTACCTGACGACGGCACAGGGCGCGCGGCTGTACGACAGCGACCACTCGCTGAAGGCCGGGGCCCGCGGACCGGTGCTGCTCCAGGACCACCACCTGCGGGAGAAGATCACCCACTTCGACCACGAACGGATCCCCGAGCGGGTGGTGCACGCGCGGGGCGCCGCCGCCCACGGAGTCTTCCAGGGCTACGGCACCGCCGGCGAGGTCTGCAAGGCCGCGTTCCTCGCGAAGGACGTGGAGACACCGGTGTTCGTCCGCTTCTCCACCGTCCTCGGCTCCCGGGGCTCGGCGGACACCGTGCGCGACACCCGCGGCTTCGCGACCAAGTTCTACACGGACGAGGGCACCTTCGACCTCGTCGGCAACAACATCCCGGTGTTCTTCATCCAGGACGCCGTGAAGTTCCCCGACATCATCCACGCGGGCAAGCCGCACCCGGACCGGGAGATCCCGCAGGCGCAGAGCGCCCACGACACGTTCTGGGACTTCGTCTCCCTGCACACCGAGGCCACCCACCACACCCTGTGGAACATGTCCGACCGCGGCATCCCCCGCTCCTACCGGATGATGGAGGGATTCGGCGTCCACACCTTCCGCCTGGTCAACGAGGCGGGGGAGACCTCCCTGGTGAAGTTCCACTGGAAGCCGAAGCTGGGAGTGCACTCCCTGGTCTGGGAGGAAGCCCAGCTGATCAACGGCATGGACCCGGACTTCCACCGGCGCGACCTCTTCGACGCCATCGAGGCGGGCGCCTACCCGCAGTGGGAACTGGGCGTCCAGGTCTTCCCCGACACCCCGGACCAGACGTTCGAGGGCATCGACCTCCTCGACCCCACCAAGATCGTGCCCGAGGAGCGGGCCCCGGTGCAGCCCATCGGCCTGATGACCCTGAACGCCAACACGAAGAACTACTTCGCCGAGACCGAACAGGTCGCCTTCCACCCCGGCCACCTCGTCCCGGGCATCGACGTCACCGACGACCCGCTGCTCGCGGGCCGGCTCTTCTCCTACCTCGACACCCAGATCAGCCGCCTGGGCGGGCCGAACTTCGGCCAGCTGCCGATCAACCGGCCGCACGCACCCGTCAACGACATGCTGCGCGACGGCATGCACCAGAGCGCCGTGCACACCGGCGTGGCCCCCTACCGGCCCAACAGCCTGGACGGCGGCTGCCCCTTCCTCGCCGGCGCCGACATGAGCGCCTACATCGAGGCGCCCGTGCGGGTGGCGGAGGCGACCAAGGTCCGCGAGGCGCCCGCCTCCTTCTCCGACCACTTCAGCCAGCCGCGGCTGTTCTGGCTCAGCATGAGCCCGCCGGAGCGCGAGCACATCATCGCCGCGTACACCTTCGAACTGAACAAGTGCTACGAGCAGGCGGTCAAGGAACGCACCCTCGCGGTCCTGGCGAACATCGACCCCGAGCTGTGCGAACAGGTCGCCCAGGGCCTCGGCCTGCCGGCGCCGAAGGCCACCGTGCCCCTCACGGAGGAGGCCGCCAGCCCCGCGCTGTCGCAGGTGGGCCGGACGTGGCCGGCGGACGGCCGCGTGGTCGGCATCGTCGCCGACGACGCCGCGGACCTGGACGGCGTACGGGCCGCCCGGCAGGCGCTCCTGGACGGGGGCATGGTGCCGCTCGTCATCGGCCCGGCCGGCGGCAAGCTCGACGCGGAGGGCGAACCGGTCGCGGTCCAGCGGACCTTCGCCACCGCCCGCTCCGTCGAGTTCGACGCCCTGCTGTTCGCCGGAGTGCCCGCACCGGCCGCCGACGCCCACGGCGCGCGCGACGCCAAGGCCGGGAACGGGAACGGGGCGCCGCACGGGGCCGACCCGCGGGCCCTGCTGCTGCTCACCGAGGCCTACCGGCACGGCAAGGCCGTCGGCGGATGGAACGGCGCCGACGCGGTCCTCGCAGCCGGCGGCATCGCCCCGGACGGGCCCGGCGTCATCGTCGGCGAGAGCGGCGCGGCGGCCGTGGAAGCGGTGACGGCGGCGCTGTCCGAGCACCGGGCCTGGGACCGGTTCCCGCCGGTCCGGGCATGAGCGCCCCGCGGACGGCACGCCAGGAGGGACGAGGGCCCGCCCCCGAGACCGGGGGGCGGGCCCCCGCCGGGCCCGCCGACCTGCCGAAGCGGTCCTGGAAGGCCGTACTGCGCGGCACCGTCAGGGAGTTCACGGACGACGAGCTCTCCGACCGGGCCGCCGCCCTGACCTACTACGGCGTGCTGGCGATCTTCCCCGCCCTGCTGGTCCTCGTGTCGCTGCTCGGCATGGCCGGCAGGTCGGCCACCCAGCAGGTCCTCGACAGCCTCCAGCAGCTCGCCCCGGGCTCCGCCCGGGACGTGATCAGCGACGCCGTACGCCAGCTGGAGGGCCGCAGCGGCGTCGGATCGCTCCTGGCGGTCGTCGGCCTGCTCGTGGCGCTCTGGTCCGCCTCCGGCTACATCGCCGCCTTCATCCGCGCCTCGAACGCCGTCTACGACGTGCCCGAGGGGCGCCCGGTGTGGAAGGTGCTGCCGCTGCGCCTCGCGCTCACCGTGGCCCTGATGCTCCTCGCCTGCGCCGGCGGGCTGATCGTCGTCTTCACCGGCGGGCTGGCGCGGCAGGCCGGCTCCGCCCTCGGCATCGGCGACACCGCCCTGGCGGTGTGGTCGGTCGCCAAGTGGCCGGTCCTGGTCCTCCTCGTCACGGTCATGATCGCGCTGCTCTACTGGGCCGCGCCGAACGCCAAGGGCCGCGGGTACAAGTGGGTGACCCCCGGCAGCCTGCTGGCGCTGGTGATCTGGATGGCCGCCTCGGCCGGGTTCGCGTTCTACGTCGCCAACTTCGCCTCGTACAACAAGACGTACGGCACGGTCGCGGGCGTGATCGTCTTCCTGGTCTGGCTGTGGATCACGAACCTCGCCATCCTGCTCGGCCTGGAGTTCGACGCGGAACTCGCCCGCCAGCGCGCCATCGCCGCGGGACTTCCCGAGGACGAGGAGCCGTACGTGCGCCCGCGGGACACGCGGGCGTGGAGCGAGGAGGAGCGCAGGCATGTGCGGGAGCGCGAGGGGCAGGCGTAGGTGAAACCGATGGATGACTCAACAGGTGGCGATACATGCGCAGCGTAGGCGTGGAAGAAGAACTGCTGCTCGTCGACGCGGAGAGCGGGACCCCCCTGGCGGTCTCGGGTGCGGTCCTCGCGGCCGCGGACCGCGTGGCGTGGCAGCAGGCGGACGGCGGCGCGGGCGCGGGTGAGAAGCCGCACGAGTTCGAGGCGGAACTGCAGAAGGAGCAGCTGGAGTTCGCCACCAAGCCGGTGACGCACATGGGCGAACTCCAGGACGAGATCATCCGCATCCGCGGCGAGGCGACCCGGCACGCGGAGAAGGCGGGCGCCGCGGTGGCCGCCGTGGCGACGTCCCCGCTGCCGGTGCGGCCCTCGCTGAACGCCGGCAAGCGCTACCAGTGGCTGGGGGAGCAGTTCGGGCTGACGGCCCAGGAGCAGCTGACGTGCGGGACGCACGTGCACGTGTCGGTGGACTCCGACGAGGAAGGCGTCGCCGTCCTGGACCGGATCCGCCCCTGGCTGGCCGTCCTGACCGCGATCAGCGCCAACTCGCCGTTCTGGCAGGGCGAGGACAGCGGATACGGCAGCTACCGCAGCAGGGTGTGGAACCGGTGGCCCTCGGCGGGCCCGGTGGACGTGTTCGGCTCCGCCGACCACTACCACGAACAGGTCCGCGCCATGATCGGGACGGGGGTGCTGCGGGACGAGGGCATGATCTACTTCGACGCGCGGCTGTCGTCCTCGTACCCGACCGTCGAGGTCAGGGTCGCGGACGTGTGCCTGCACGCGACGACCCCCGTCCTGCTGGCCGCGCTGGTCCGCGGCCTGGTGGAGACCGCCTCCCGGGCCTGGCGCGCCGGCGAGCCGCCGGCCCGGGTCGGCACGAGCCTGCTGCGGCTGGCCTCCTGGCGGGCGGGACGCTCGGGGCTGGACGGCCCGCTGCTGCATCCCGAGACGATGCGGGAGACCTCCGCCGCCCACGCCGTCGAGGCCCTGTACCAGCACGTGCGCGAAGCACTGCGCGACCACGGCGACGACGAGCGGGTCCGCCGGGCGATCGCGCACCTGCACGAACAGGGCAACGGCGCGCGCGTGCAGCGCCGGCTCCTGAGCAGCGAGGGCAGCCTCGCCCAGGTGGTCATCGAGTGCGCCCGGATGACGAACGAGGGCTGACGGCAGCCGACGCGTCCGGGAGGAGCGCCGCCGGGGGGGGCCGGGGGGGCGCCCCCCGCCGCCCGCCGGTGGAGGGCTACGAGGAGACGGTGATCTCGACGAGGACGTGATCGCGGC
>NZ_JBEZKZ010000133.1:0-8991 GCF_040651895.1 Streptomyces sp. NPDC048352 | reverse complement strand
CCCGGAGCTTCCGGGCGCGGGCGGTCCGGCCGCCGCGGCCCCGCAGTCCACCAGCTGGGGCGCCGCGGCCCAGGGCGGGCACGAGGTCCCGCGCGGGCACGACGAGCTGTCGGGCCCCGGCTCCACGGCCGAGTTCGCCCGCCCGGACTTCAACGCCCCGCCGCCGCAGGCCACCGGCGGCAACCCCGCCCCCGGCGCCACCGGCCAGTTCGAGCGCCCGCAGCCGGCGGGCCCGCTGGACCCGGCCTCCACCGGCCAGTTCGCCCGCCCGGGCGGCCCCGGTGTCGGCGGCTACGCCGAGCAGCAGCAGCCCCAGCGGTCCGGCGGTTACGCCCCGGCGCCGCGCGCCGAGGCCCCCGGCCTCCCGCAGGCGTACCAGCCGGAGGCCCTGCCGCCGGCTCCGGCGCAGCACGCCCCCGAGCCGCGCAGCCCGATCTTCGACACGCTGGAGTCGAACTGGACCCGCCAGGACGGGCAGCAGCCCGCCGGGCAGGGTCCGGCCGTGCCCCAGCAGCCGCACCAGCCCCAGCAGCGCGCGCAGCAGCCGCTCGCGCAGCGCGGCCAGGAGTTCGCCGCCGAGCCCGCCGCGGCGGTCACCGGCAGCAGCCCGACGGTCAGCTGGAAGCCCTCCCCGAACGACGAGCTGATGCGGCAGGCCGAGCGCGTGCGCCAGCCCGCCGCCGGCGGGATCACCACCTCGGGGCTGCCCCGGCGGGTGCCGCGGGCGAACCTCGTGGCCGGTACCGCCCAGCAGCAGGCCGAGACCCAGACCGGTCCGCAGGTATCGCGTGCTCCGGACGATGTCCGCGGCCGTCTCACCAATCTCCGTCGCGGTATCCAGCAGGGCCGCCAGGCCGGCAGCACCGGCCCCGCGACCGGCAGTTACCACATCGACCCCACTTACCAGCAGGAGCGATAGTTGAGTTCGATGAGCCAGGCGGCACAGAACCTGAACTGGTTGATCACCAACTTCGTGGACAACACCCCCGGGGTGTCGCACACGGTGGTGGTCTCCGCCGACGGACTCCTTCTGGCGATGTCGGAAGGCTTCCCCCGTGACCGCGCCGATCAGCTGGCGGCCGTGGCCTCCGGTCTGACCTCGCTGACCGCCGGAGCCTCCCGCATCTTCGAGGGCGGAGCCGTCAACCAGACCGTGGTGGAGATGGACCGCGGGTTCCTCTTCCTCATGTCCGTCTCCGACGGATCCTCACTGGCCGTGCTCGCGCACCCCGAGTGCGACATCGGCCTCGTCGGCTACGAGATGGCCCTCCTCGTGGACCGCGCCGGCAACGTCCTGACCCCGGACCTGCGCGCGGAGCTCCAGGGAAGCCTGCTCATCTGACACCCCCACCCCGGCCGGACGGTACTTCCGGCCGGGGCACCGGGTCCGCGCACCCGGAAATCCAGTACCCCCGACAGGCCGTCATGTCCCCCCACCGGCCGCCCTGTCAGACGGCACGCTGACCACTGCTGTCCAGCCCGGAGGATCAATGACCCCGCCCCCCGCCTACCCCGACGCATACGGAGATCCGTACTCGGAAGGCGACCAGCCGCTCGTCCGCCCGTACGCGATGACCGGCGGCCGGACCCGACCGCGCTACCAGCTCGCCATCGAGGCGCTGGTCAGCACGACGGCCGACCCGATGCACCTGTCCGGCATGCTGCCGGAGCACCAGCGCATCTGCACCCTGTGCCGTGAGGTGAAGTCGGTCGCGGAGGTCTCCGCGCTGCTCTCGATGCCGCTCGGCGTCGCCCGGATCCTCGTCGCCGACCTGGCGGAAGCCGGCATGGTGGCCATTCACCAGCCGGGCAATGGAGAGGCCGGCGGAACGCCGGATGTAACGCTGCTCGAGAGGGTTCTCAGTGGACTTCGCAAGCTCTGACGGTGGGGCGGCTCCGCGCTCCACCACCTCCGCGAAGATCGTGGTGGCGGGCGGCTTCGGCGTGGGCAAGACCACGTTCGTGGGCGCCGTCTCCGAGATCAACCCGCTGAGAACCGAGGCCGTGATGACGTCCGCGAGCGCGGGCATCGACGACCTCACGCACACCGGTGACAAGACGACCACCACGGTCGCCATGGACTTCGGCCGCATCACCCTGGACCAGGACCTGATCCTGTACCTCTTCGGTACGCCGGGACAGGACCGCTTCTGGTTCATGTGGGACGACCTCGTCCGCGGCGCCATCGGCGCGATCGTGCTGGTCGACACCCGCCGGCTGGCGGACTGCTTCCCGGCGGTGGACTACTTCGAGAACAGCGGCCTGCCCTTCGTCGTGGCGCTCAACGGCTTCGAGGGACACCAGCCCTACACGCCCGAAGAGGTCCGCGAGGCGCTCCAGATCGGCCCGGACGCCCCCATCATCACCACCGACGCCCGCCACCGCGCGGACGCCAAGAGCGCGCTCATCACGCTCGTCGAGCACGCCCTGATGGCCCGGCTCAAGTAACACCTTTTCCAAGGCAATGCGCCGGGGCGGGCTGTGTTCTCCAACACGGCCCGCCCCTCGCGTTCATAACGTTTCGACAGTGAATTGCCGTCGGCCGGACACGGGCCGCGTTCAGCCGGTGCCGCTGCGCGCACGACTGACCCCATTTTTGCCGCAGCTCGCTCTTTATGTCCGTTTTATGTGGGGCGTTAGGTTCGTGGAATGGCCGGATTCAACTGTTTGGAACACGGCGCTGAACCGTGCTGGAATTCAACGAACTAGCTAGTAGCACCGCCGAGAGGTTGTTGGTCGAGTGAGGCGAAGCAACTCGAGCCCCGCGGATGAACCCGCGCGAGGCAACTTCACCCCGCCGCCGCGCGCGGCCATGTCGCCCGTCGACGTGCCCGTGGAACCACCCCCGAGCAGCGGCAGCACCAGCAAGTTCTCCCCGCGCAACTGGCGGGTGGCCACCAAGCTGAACGCCATCCTCCTGGTACCGGTCCTCGTCGGACTGGTCATGGGCGGCTTCCAGGTGAAGGGCTCGGTCGACAGCTGGAACGAGGCCAAGGACGCCGAGAAGACCGCCCGGATCGTCCAGGCCGCGGCCGAATACGGCCAGGCCCTCCTCAACGAGCGCGACCTCACCGCCGAGCCCCTCCTGAAGGGCGACCGCAACAACGAGGCCGTGACGAAGGCCTACGCGGCCACGGACGCGGCCAAGGCCAAGTTCGCCCGGGCCGCGAAGGACCTGCCGTCCAAGCAGGGCCTGGAGCGCCGCCTCGAGCTCTTCCGCCAGGAGGAGCCGAAGCTGGAGCAGGTCCGCAAGACGGCCTACGCCATCCCGGAGACCCAGAAGAAGAACCTCCCCACCTCGGCCGGCCCCATCCCGACCGAAGAGGGGTACGTGCTGGTCCAGCACTACCTGATGCAGTTCTCCAACGAACTGGGCCTGGGCACCGGAAACGTCACCAGCTACGGCCGCATGGTCTACGCGGTCGAGCTGGCCAAGGCCGCGAACTCGCTCCAGCGCTCGGTCGGCACGCACCTGCTGGTGCGCCCGAACGACAACGAGGAAGTCCGCAAGGCCCAGCTCGTAGCCTTCTCCTCCTACGCCTACCTCGAAGAGATCGCCATCGGCGAGTACGTCGCCGCCGGCACCGACGAGGACACCAACCGGCTCAAGGAGGTCATGGGCAAGAAGTCCCAGGAGGGTGCCGCCAAGCTCGCCCAGGCCAAGCAGGCCGCCGAGCAGGCCGGCACCCCCTTCAAGGCTCCGCCCGTGGTCAACGGCTCCGCGCTCACCGGTATGACCGAGGCGATAGCCAGCGGCGAGAAGAGCGCCAAGCTCGCCCTGAACGGCACCACCGCCCCGGCCTGGCAGGCCGCCGCCACCGCCAAGTTCGACGGTTACGCCGAGATCGAGAAGGACCTCCTCGACAAGGCCGTCAAGGACGCCGTCGCGGTGTCCGACAAGTCCCGCGGCGACGCCATCCTGACCGGTGCCATCGTGGTCGTGGCCCTGCTGGCCGCCTTCATCCTGGCGGCCATGATGGCCCGCCAGATGAGCCGCTCCATGCGCCGCCTGCGCTCCTCCGCCTTCGACATCGCCGAGCAGCGCCTGCCGGCGCTGGTCGACCAGCTCTCGCGCACGGACCCGGGCAAGGTCGACACCCGCGTGCAGCCGATCCCGATCACCTCCCAGGACGAGATCGGCGAGGTCGCCCGCGCCTTCGACCAGGTCCACCAGGAAGCGGTCCGGCTCGCCGCCGAGCAGGCCCTGCTGCGGGGCAACGTCAACGCGATCTTCACCAACCTCTCCATGCGCAACCAGTCGCTGATCGAGGGCCAGCTGACCCTCATCACCGACCTGGAGAACAACGAGGCCGACCCGGACCAGCTGGAGAACCTCTTCCGCCTGGACCACCTCGCCACCCGTATGCGCCGCAACGGCGAGAACCTCCTCATCCTCGCGGGTGAGAACCCGGGCCGCCGCTGGGACCAGCCGGTCCCCCTCGTCGACGTGCTGCGCGCCGCCTCCTCCGAGGTGGAGCAGTACGAGCGCATCGAGCTCTCGGGCGTCTCCGACGCCGAGATCCACGGCCAGGCCGTGACCGACCTCGTGCACCTCCTCGCGGAGCTCCTGGAGAACGCCACCACGTTCTCCTCCCCCCAGACCAAGGTCCGCGTCAACGCGACGCGCCTGCCCGACGGCCGCGTGATGGTCGAGATCCACGACAAGGGCATCGGCCTCACCGCCGAGGACTTCGCGGACATCAACCACAAGCTGGCCAACCCGCCGACCGTGGACGCCGCGATCTCGCAGCGCATGGGCCTGTTCGTGGTCGGCCGGCTGGCGGACCGACACAGCATCCGCGTCCAGCTGCGCCCCTCGGGCGAGGCGGCCGGCACCACCTCGCTGGTCATGCTCCCCGACGCCATCACCCACGGTGGCGGTGGCGAGGGCATACCGGAGGACGACTTCACCGTCTCCTCGATCATCCCGCAGCAGAAGGCCCAGTCGGCCGCCCCGCTGCGGACGGCCGCCGAGCTCGGCTTCGACGACTCCCGCTACGACGCCCAGGGCGGCCCGGCGGGCGACGGGCAGCCGGCCGACCCGGTCGTGCGGTCCCTGGGCCGCGAGGAGCGCAGGGCGGCGCTGGAGGCGCAGCTCAACTATCCCCAGGCGCAGTCGCAGGAGCAGTACCCGGAGCCGGACTCCCAGGAGTATCCGGAACCTCAGCCCGAACACGGGTACCAGGAGTACCAGGGCTACGAGCAGCAGTCCGCACAGGGGTACGAGGCCCCGTACGAGCCCCAGCAGCAGCCGCAGGCCTACGAGTCGTACACGGACCAGGGCTACGCCTATCCGGAGTCCGGCTACCAGGACGCCCAGCAGCCCGCTCAGGCGTACGAGGGTGGCTACGAGGACCGGTCCCAGCAGGCCGAGTGGCCCGAGCAGAACACCTACTCGGGCTCCTACCAGCAGGATTACGGGACCGATTCGGAATCCCCCTCCGCTCCCGAACCGGCTCGGGACCGCGTAGGCTTCGACCGTCAGGGCGCCGCTGCCGACACCGGTCACGAGTTGACCGGAGCGGGCCTGCCGCGACGCGGCAGCCCACAGCAGTGGCAGCCGGCACAGCAGGAAGCGGAGTCCGCAGGATCCCTCTTCGCGCAGCGGCCGCAGCGTCAGCAGCAGCCCGCCGAAGCGCAGCGGGAGCCGGAGGAGGCAGCAGCCGGCGGGGGCTGGCGTTCGACGAACGACGAGCGCTGGCAGCAGGCCGGCAAACTCCGTGAGCCGAAGGCGGGCGGGGTCACCCCGTCCGGTCTCCCTCGGCGCGTGCCCAAGGCCAACCTGGTCGAGGGCGCTGCGGAGACGACCCCGCAGGGCGGCCCCCAGGTCTCCCGCGCCCCGGAGGACGTCCGTGGCAGGTTGAGCAACCTGCGACGCGGTGTCCAGCAGGGACGCAGTGCGGGTTCCGAGCAGTCAAGTAACAGCTATGACCAGGAGCGTTAGTGTGAGCGCGATGAGCCAGGCGGCGCAGAACCTGAACTGGTTGATCACCAACTTCGTGGACAACACCCCTGGGGTGTCGCACACGGTGGTGGTCTCCGCCGACGGCCTTCTGCTGGCGATGTCCGACGGATTCCCGCGCGACCGCGCCGATCAGCTGGCGGCCGTGGCCTCCGGTCTGACCTCGCTGACCGCCGGAGCCTCCCGCATCTTCGAGGGCGGAGCCGTCAACCAGACCGTGGTGGAGATGGACCGCGGGTTCCTCTTCCTCATGTCCGTCTCCGACGGATCCTCGCTCGCGGTGCTCGCGCACCCCGAGTGCGACATCGGCCTCGTGGGCTACGAGATGGCCCTCCTCGTGGATCGCGCGGGCAGCGTCCTCACCCCGGACCTGCGCGCCGAGCTGCAGGGAAGTCTTCTCAACTAGCAGACGGGCAGTGCGTTTCGCGTCATCGCACCATAGGGTGCGGTGGCGCGGTTCCACAGGGAGTACTGCGTTCTTGGAGTCGGAGGAGGAAACGTGACAACACCCGGAGGACATCCTTATGGCGGCCAGCAGCCGCAGGGTGGGCACGACCAGAACCGCTTCAACTTCCCCTCCTCGCCCAGCCGGCCCGTGCCGGAGCACAACCCCTACGCCCAGCAGCCGTACGGGCAGCCCCAGCAGCCCCAGGCGCCCCACCGGGTTCCGCAGCAGCCCCCCAGGGCCGCGCAGCAGCCGCAGGCCCCCAAGGCGCACAACCCGCTGGTGCGCCCGTACGCGATGACCGGCGGCCGTACCCGGCCGCGCTACCAGCTCGCCATCGAGGCGCTGGTCAGTACCACGGCGGACCCCGCGCGGCTGCAAGGGCAGTTGCCCGAGCACCAGCGCATCTGCCGCCTGTGCCAGGAGATCAAATCCGTCGCGGAGATCTCGGCACTTCTCTCCATTCCTCTTGGTGTCGCCCGCATCCTCGTCGCCGACCTGGCGGAGGCGGGCCTTGTCGCCATTCACCAGCCCGGCGGCGACGAGTCTGCCGGCGGCCAGCCAGATGTGACACTGCTCGAAAGGGTGCTCAGTGGACTTCGCAAGCTCTAACGGCGGAGCGGCTCCGCGCTCCACCACCTCCGCGAAGATCGTGGTGGCGGGCGGCTTCGGCGTGGGCAAGACCACGTTCGTCGGCGCGGTCTCCGAGATCAACCCGCTGCGCACCGAAGCCGTCATGACCAGCGCTTCCGCCGGTATCGACGACCTCACCCACACCGGTGACAAGACGACCACCACGGTCGCCATGGACTTCGGCCGCATCACCCTGGACCAGGACCTGATCCTGTACCTCTTCGGTACGCCGGGACAGGACCGCTTCTGGTTCATGTGGGACGACCTCGTCCGCGGCGCCATCGGCGCCGTCGTCCTCGTCGACACCCGCCGTCTCGCCGACTGCTTCCCCGCCGTCGACTACTTCGAGAACAGCGGCCTGCCCTTCGTCATCGCCCTCAACGGCTTCGACGGGCACCAGCCCTACACGCCCGAAGAGGTCCGCGAGGCGCTCCAGATCGGCCCGGACGCCCCCATCATCACCACCGACGCCCGCCACCGCGCGGACGCCAAGAGCGCGCTCATCACGCTCGTCGAGCACGCCCTGATGGCCCGCCTGCGGTAGCGAGCCCGCGGCGGCGCCCCCGAGGCCGCAGAAAGGCCCCCGTGCCCCGGCACGGGGGCCTTCGCCGTTCCCGGGCCCGGTTCCGGGGCCCGGTTCCGGGCCCGTACGGCCCCGGCGGCCGCTGCCGCGGTCATGCGGAAGGCCCCGCACCCCTTATGGGGTGCGGGGCCTTCCGCGTGCGTACGTCCGCTGCTCAGCCGCGCCAGCTGTGGGGGGCCTGGAAGCCCCGGCTGCGCTCCAGGCGGCGCCAGCCGGCCGTGGAGCGGGGGGTGGCGGCCTCTTCCGGGGTGGCGGCGGCGCGGGCGAGGAGGATCGCGGTGATCGCGGCCAGCTCCTCGGGCTCGGCGTTGCCCTTCTCGACCTTCAGCAGGGTGTCGGTGGCGGTGCTCATCGTCGGCAGGTCTCCTTCGCTCGTTACTGCGGCGGGTTGCCGTGCTTGCGAGACGGCAGATCGGCGTGCTTGGTGCGGAGCATCGCGAGGGCGCTGACGAGCACCCCGCGGGTCTCGGCGGGGTCGATGACGTCGTCCACGAGGCCGCGCTCGGCCGCGTAGTACGGGTGCATCAGCTCGGCCTTGTATTCCTTGACCATCCGGGCCCGCATCGCCTCGGGGTCCTCGGCGTCCGCGATCTGCTTGCGGAAGATCACGTTGGCGGCGCCTTCGGCGCCCATGACGGCGATCTCGTTGGTGGGCCAGGCGTAGGTGAGGTCGGCGCCGATGGACTGGGAGTCCATGACGATGTACGCGCCGCCGTAGGCCTTGCGCAGGATCAGCGAGATCCGCGGCACCGTGGCGTTGCAGTACGCGTACAGCAGCTTGGCGCCGTGGCGGATGATGCCGCCGTGCTCCTGGTCGACGCCCGGCAGGAAGCCGGGGACGTCCAGCAGGGTGATGATCGGGATGTTGAAGGCGTCGCACATCTGGACGAAGCGCGCGGCCTTCTCGGACGCGTGGATGTCCAGGACGCCGGCCAGGTGGCCGGGCTGGTTGGCGACGATGCCGACGACCTGGCCGTCGAGGCGGCCCAGGGCGCAGATGATGTTGCGCGCCCAGCGCTCGTGGATCTCCAGGACGTCGCCGTCGTCGACGAGCTCCTCGATGACCTTGAGCATGTCGTACGGGCGGTTGCCGTCGGCGGGGACCAGGTCCAGCAGGACGTCCGAGCGCCGGTCGACCGGGTCGGTGTTCTCGTGGACCGGCGGGTTCTCGCGGTTGTTGGAGGGCAGCATCGTGATGAGGTACCGGACCTCGGAGATGCAGGTCTCCTCGTCGTCGTACGCGAAGTGCGCGACGCCGGAGGTCTCGGCGTGCACGTCCGCGCCGCCGAGGCCGTTCTGGGTGATCTCCTCGCCGGTCACCGCGCGGACCACGTCCGGGCCGGTGATGAACATCTGCGAGGTGTCCCG
>NZ_JBEZKZ010000132.1:0-9410 GCF_040651895.1 Streptomyces sp. NPDC048352 | reverse complement strand
GCTCGGGGGGGCGGCGCCCCGTCGCCCCCACCGCGGGGGGGCTTGACCAACCGCCCCGCGGGGTTTTGTGGCGGGGGGGTCTGGGGGCGGAGCCCCCAGGAGGGGTCCGGGCGCAGCCCGGGGAACGGTGGAAGGGCGGGGAGGGACCAGCCCCGCGCAGCGGCCCACGCACCCACGCCCCACTGGCCCCCGCCCCGGGTCCGACGGCTGGCGCGTCAAGAAGGGGCAGAAGACGGCATTGCCGGTCCGGCAAGGACAATCCCGGGCGGAATCGTGCAGACCGGCAGCCGTCCGCCGCCACCCGGCTACGGTCCGAACATGTCTGACTGTTACTCACATGCATGGCAGTGCGCGTTATGGCCGGTTGAGCGGAACCCGCTCATGATGCGCCCATGACACACAACCTGACGCGCCGTCAACTCGGCCGCAACGCCCTCCGTACCGCCGCCGCCCTCGGGCTCACCCGGATCGGCCTCGGCAGCGCCGCCGCGGCCGAGCCCCCCGCCGCGCACTACGCCCCCGCCGTCGTCGTCGGCTCCGGCTACGGATCCGCCGTCGCCGCGCTGCGCCTCGGGCAGGCGGGCGTCCGTACCGTCGTCCTCGAGATGGGGCGGCTGTGGGACACCCCCGGCCCCGACGGCAAGGTCTTCCCCTCGACCTCCGCGCCCGACCACCGCTCCATGTGGTTCCGCAACCGCACCGAGGCCCCGCTCGCCCAGTTCCTCTGGCTCGACGTGGTCAACCGCGACATCAGCCCCTACCCCGGGGTCCTCGACCGCGTGCACCACGGGGACATGTCCGTCTACGTGGGGCGGGGGGTGGGCGGCGGCTCCCTCGTCAACGGCGGCATGGCGCCGACCCCCAGACGCTCGTACTTCACCGAGGTGTTCCCGGGGGTGGACGCAGAGGAGATGTACGGCACGTACTACCCCCGCGCCCGCGCCATGCTCGGCGTCAACGACATCGACCCCGCCTGGTTCGAGTCCACGGAGTGGTACCGCTTCGCCCGCACCTCCCGCAAACACGCCCACAACACCGGCCTGAAGACCACCTTCGTGCCCAACGTCTACGACTTCGACCACATGAAGCGCGAGGCCGCCGGCACCGCCCCCCGCTCCGCGCTCGCGGGCGAGGTCATCTACGGCAACAACCACGGCAAGAAGAGCGTCGACAAGACCTACCTCGCCGCCGCCCTCGGCACCGGCAACGTCACCATCGAGACCATGCAGCACGTGGTCGGCGTACGGCAGGACCCGGCCGGCGGCTACGTGCTGACCGTACGGACCAGCGACGTCACCGGCCGCGTCACCCAGGTCCGCGAACTCGGCTGCGGGCAGCTGTTCCTGGGGGCGGGAAGTCTGGGGACCACCGAAATCCTGCTGCGCGCCCGCGAGACCGGCACGCTGCCCGCGCTCAGCGAGAAGGTCGGGCTCGGCTGGGGCCCCAACGGCAACGTCATGACCGCCCGGGCCAACCACCTCTGGGACACGGTCGGCTGCAACCAGGCCACCATGCCCGCGCTGGGCATCGACGACTGGGACAACGCGGCCAACCCCGTCTTCGCGGAGATCGCCCCGCTGCCCATGGGCATCGAGCACTGGATCTCGATGTACCTGGCCATCACCAGGAACCCGGAGCGCGGCCGCTTCACCTACGACGCCGCGAGCGACTCGGCACGGCTCGACTGGAGGCGGGAGCAGAACGCCCCGGCGGTCGCGGCGGCCAAGAACCTCTTCGACCGCATCAACCGCCGCAACGTCACCGTCTACCGCCACGACCTCTTCGGTGACAACCGGGCCTTCGCCGACGACTTCACCTACCACCCGCTCGGCGGCTGCGTCCTCGGCGAGGCCACCGACGCCTACGGGCGGGTCAAGGGGTACCAGGGGCTGTACGTGCTCGACGGCTCACTGGTGCCCGGCTCGCTCGGCGTGAACCCGTTCGTGACGATCACGGCCCTCGCCGAGCGGAACATGGACCGGATCCTCGCCCGGCCGTAGCCCCGAGCCGTAGCCCGGGCCGTAGCCCCGGGTCCCAGCCGCGGGTCTCAGCCCCGGTAGAGAGCGTCGATCTCGTCCGCGAAGTCCTTCGCCACCACGTTCCGCTTGAGCTTCAGCGACGGCGTGATGTGGCCGGACTCCTCCGTGAACTGCGAGCCGAGGATGCGGAACTTCCGCACCGATTCCGCCTTGGACACCGCCGCGTTGCCGTCGTCGACGGCCTTCTGGACGGCGGCGACCAGCTCCGCGTCCTCGCGCAGCTCCGCCGCCGTCACCCCGGCCGGCTTGCCGTTCTCCGCGGCCCACCGGCCGAGGAACTCCTCGTCGATGGTGACGAGCGCGGCCACGAACGGCCGCCCGTCGCCGACCACCATGCACTCCGCGACCAGCGCGTGCGCCCGGATCCGGTCCTCGATCACCGCGGGGGCGACGTTCTTGCCGCCCGCCGTGACGATGAGCTCCTTCTTGCGCCCGGTGATCTTGAGGTAGCCGTCCTCGTCGAGGGTGCCGACGTCGCCGGTGTGGAACCAGCCGTCCGTCATCGCCTCGGCGGTTGCCGCCTCGTTCTTCCAGTACTCCTTGAAGACGTGCTCGCCGTGCACCAGCACCTCGCCGTCGTCGGCGATGCGCAGCACGGAGCCGGGCAGCGGCTGGCCCACCGTACCGATCTTCTGCTTGTCCCACGGGAGGAAGGCGGTGGCCGCGCAGGTCTCCGTCAGGCCGTAGCCCTCCAGGACCGTGAAGCCGATGCCGCGGAAGAAGTGGCCGAGCCGCTCGCCCAGCGGGGCGCCGCCGGAGATCGCGTACTCGCCGCGCCCGCCGAGGACCGTGTGCAGCTTGGAGTAGACCAGCTTGGAGAACAGCTTGTGCTTGAGCTTCAGGCCGAAGGACGGGCCCGAGGGGGTGTCCAGCGCCCGGCTGTACGCGATCGCCGTCTCGGCGGCCGCGTCGAAGATCTTGCCCTTGCCGTCCGCCTGGGCCTTGGCGCGCGCCGAGTTGTAGACCTTCTCGAAGACGCGCGGCACGCCGAGGATCAGCGTGGGCCGGAAGGACTGCAGCTCGTCGGTGAGGTTCTTGATGTCCGGTACGCAGCCCAGCCGGATCGGCGCCAGCACCGCCGCCACCTCCACCAGGCGCCCGAAGACGTGCGCGGCCGGCAGGAACAGCAGCACCGAGCACTCGCCGGTGCGGAAGAGCGGCTTCAGCCGCTCCACCACGTTGCCGCACTCGGCGAAGAAGTTGCGGTGGGTCAGCACGCAGCCCTTGGGGCGGCCGGTGGTGCCCGAGGTGTAGACGATCGTGGCCGGGTCGTCGGCGACCGCGAGGGCGCTGCGCGCGTCCACCTCGGCGTCGGTGACCTTCGCGCCGGCGGCCGCCAGCACGCCCTGGGCGTCCTGGTCGACCTCCCAGACCTCGCGCAGCTCCGGCAGCCGGTCGCGCAGCGAGGCCACGGTCGCGCTGTGCGCGGGGCTCTCCACGATGACCGCGACGGCCCCGGAGTCGCCCAGGATCCACTGGACCTGCTCGGGGGAGCTGGTCTCGTACACGGGGACGGTGACGCCGCCTGCGGTCCAGATCGCGAAGTCGAACAGCACCCACTCGTAGCGGGTGCGGGAGATCAGGGCGACCCGGTCGCCGGGCTCGATGCCCGCCGCGATCAGGCCCTTGGCGGCGGCCCGCACCTCGGCGAGGAACTCCGTCGCCGTCACGTCCTGCCACCGGCCGTCGACCTTGCGGGCGATGACGGCGGTGTCGGGATGCTGCGTGGCGTTGCGGCGGACGAGATCCGTCAGGTTCCCGTCCGACGGGACCTCGTACAGGGCCGGAAGGCTGAACTCGCGCAAGACTGCTGCTCCTCTGGGCGCCATCGCCACCGTGTGGACCGACCGGACGTTACCCACCGGTAGTGGGTTCCCGATAGAGGGAACCGGCCAGATGTTCCGTGCGTCACATTCTGTACATCGCGATGCGCCGCAAGACCCGCCAATACGCTGCCGACAGTAGTCGACCGTGTTCGAGACTCGGAAGTAACCGCAGGTCCGGCCGCCTGCGACCCGCCCTCTACCCGGCCGGAGCCGGGCCGCCCTAGGGTGGCAGCCATGGGTGGCAGGAAGAGTCGTACGCGGGTCCACGTCGTCAGCGACGTCCACGGCAACACCGAGGCGCTCGCGCGGGCCGGCGACGGCGCCGACGCGCTCGTCTGCCTCGGCGACCTGGTGCTCTTCCTCGACTACGCCGACCACTCGCGCGGCATCTTCCCCGACCTCTTCGGCGTCGAGAACGCCCACCGCATCGTCGAGCTGCGCACGGCGCGGCGCTTCGCGGAAGCGCGCGAATTCGGCCGCAGCCTGTGGGACGGGCTCGACAGGGAGCGGCTGATCGAGGAAGCGGTGCGCCGGCAGTACGCGCAGATGTTCGCGGCGTTCCCCAGCCCGACGTACGCCACGTACGGCAACGTCGACGTCCCCGGGCTGTGGCAGGAGTACGCCGGCCCCGGCACCACCGTGCTCGACGGACAGCGGGTCGAGATCGGCGGCCGCGTCTTCGGCTTCGTCGGCGGCGGCCTGCCGTCGCCGATGCGCACGCCCTACGAGGTCGACGAGGAGGAGTACGCGGCCAAGGTGGAGGCGCTGGGCGAGGTGGACGTGCTCTGCTCGCACATCCCGCCGGAGGTCCCCGAGCTCTGCTACGACACCGTCGCGCGCCGGTTCGAGCGCGGGAGCGAGGCCCTGCTGGCCGCGATCCGCCGCACGCGGCCGCGGTACGCGCTCTTCGGGCACGTCCACCAGCCGCTGGCGCGGCGGGCCAGGATCGCCGGCACCGAGTGCGTGAACGTCGGGCACTTCGCCGCCACGGGAAGGCCGTGGGCCCTGGAGTGGTGACCTCCGCACGCACGGTAGCCTGCACGCGGCGGCCGCAGGCCGCACACTTCCTCGACATTCCCCCAGCTACCGCTGGGAGGTGCCCCCAACCCGGAGGAGCCACCGCGATGGCGGAACACACCAGCTCAAGCATCACGATCGACGCCTCCCCGGCGGACGTGATGGCCGTGATCGCCGACTTCGCCCGCTACCCGGAGTGGACCGGCGAGGTGAAGGAGGCCGAGGTGCTGGCCACCGACGCCGAGGGCCGCGCCGAGAAGGTCCGCCTGCTGCTGGACGCCGGAGCGATCAAGGACGACCACACGCTGGCGTACAGCTGGAAGGGCGCGGACGAGGTCAGCTGGACGCTGGACAAGTCCCAGATGCTGCGGCAGCTGGACGGCTCCTACCGGCTGGCCCCGCTGGACGGCGGCCGCACGGAGGTCACCTACCAGCTGACGGTGGACGTCAAGATCCCGATGCTGGGCATGATCAAGCGCAAGGCGGAGAAGGTCATCATCGACCGGGCGCTGGCCGGCCTGAAGAAGCGCGTGGAAGCCCGCGCCTGAGGGCCGCCCTTTTCCGGCGCGCCGCCCGCGCCTGAGGCCCGGCCTTTTCCGCCGCGCCGCCCGCACCGCCGCGCCGGACCTCGTCCGCCGGCCGGGAGCGGGGCCCGGCCGCGGCCGCCGGGACGGTCCGTCGTCCGCGGGCGGCCGCCGCTGCGCGGAGCACAACGAGAGGCACAGCCATGCACACCCTGCTCGTCACCGGCCCCGGAGGGGCAGGACGGAGCACCGTCGCCGCCGCGACCGCGCTCGCCGCCGCCCGGGCCGGGCAGCGGGTGCTGCTGCTCTCCGGCGGCGACGGCGCGCCCCTCGGGGAGACGAGCCCCGACCCCCGGCTCCGGCTCGCCCCCATCGACTCCGGCGAGGAGTTCCGTACCGAACTCGCCGCGCTCCAGGACCGCGGCGCCACCCTCCTCGGCATGCTCGGCGGCCGCCCCCTCGGCGCCGAGGAGCTGACCGAGCTGCCCGGCGCCGAACAGTTCGCCCTGCTCCGCGGCCTGCGCAGGGCCGCCGCCGCGCCCGGCACCGACCTCGTCGTCGTGGACATGCCCCCGCTGCACCAGGCCGTGGCCACCCTCGCCCTCCCGGCCCAGCTGCGCCGCTACCTCGCCCGGCTGCTGCCCGCCGAGCGCCAGGCGGCCCGCGCCCTGCGGCCCGTACTGGCCCAGCTGGCCGGGGTGCCGATGCCGGCGCAGTGGCTGTACGAGACCGCCGCCCGCTGGGACAAGGAGCTGGCCGCCGTCCAGGCCGTCGTGGAGGCCGGCACCACCCGCGTCCGCCTGATCGCCGAACCCGGCCCCGCCGCCGCCGGCGCCCTGCGCACCGGGATGCTCGGCCTGGCCCTGCACGAGCTGCGCGTCGAGGCCCTGGTGGCCAACCGGCTCGTGCCGCCCGGCTCCGCCGCCGCCGACCCCTGGGCGGCGGGCATCGCCGCCCAGCAGCGGCGGTTCCTGGACGAGTGGGGCCGCGACCTGCCCGTCGTCGAGCTGGCCCACCTCGGCCGGGACCCCCGGGGCACCGACGACCTGGAGGTCCTCGGCGCCGCCCGCGGCATCGCCCCCACCCCCGCCGCCGTCCCCGCACCGGGCCCCGGCTGGAGCGTCGAGGACCGCCTCGCCGAGGACGGGGTGCTCGTCTGGGCGATCCCGCTGCCGCGCGCCCGCAAGAGCGAGCTCGACCTGATCCGGCGCGGGGACGAGCTCCTGATCGCGGTCGGCCCGCACCGCAGGATCGTTCCGCTGCCCTCGGCCCTGCGCCGCTGCACCGTCTCCGGAGCCGCCCTCGCCGACGGCTCCCTCCGCGTCCGCTTCACCCCCGACCCGCGGCTGTGGCCCCGGGAGCGCTGAGATCCGTACCGCCGTTCGGGTAACGTCGAAGGGAGACCTACCGCAGCTGCCGCCAGGAGAGTCCGCCATGAGCGAGGCCACCGACCGCCCCACCGACGACGACGCCTGGGCGCGGGCCTGCGCCGAGGACCTCGCCGCCGAGAAGGAGCGCCGCCACCGCAGGGAACAGGGCTCCGGCACGGGTACCGGGCCCGGCACCGGGACGGCCGCCGAGGAGCTGTACAAGCTCTTCGAGGCCGTCGCCGACAAGGTCTCCTCCCTGAACAACCCGCTCCTCGGCGCCGCAGCCCAGGACGCCGTACGCCAGTTCGTCAACCAGGCCAAGACCGCCGCCAAGCCCGTGGTCGAGCGCAACCCGGAGGTTTTCGGCCACCTCGCGGCGGCCGGGTCCGAGCTGCTCGCGGCCTACCGCTCGGCCGTCGAGGGCCACGAGCGCCGCTGGACCCGCGACGAGGCGCCCGCCCCCCGCACGTCCTCCGACGAGGGCGACGAGGGCCCCGGTACGGGCCCGGCCGAGCGGATCGATCTCGACTGAACCTCCGCCGGCCTCGGGTACGGTTGGCCGTGGCGGGGCTTGACCGGAAACCGAGGGACTAATGGGACTCACCATCGGCGTCGACATCGGCGGCACGAAGATCGCGGCCGGCGTGGTCGACGAAGAGGGCACCATCCTTGAGACGTACAAGGTGCCCACCCCGCCGACCGCGGACGGCGTGACGGAGGCGATCTGCACCGCCGTCTCCGAGGTCAGCAGCAACCACACCATCGACGCCGTCGGCATCGGCGCCGCCGGATACGTCGACGACAAGCGCGCCACGGTGCTCTTCGCGCCGAACATCAACTGGCGGCACGAACCCCTCAAGGACAAGGTCGAGCAGCGCATCGGCCTGCCGGTCGTCGTCGAGAACGACGCGAACTGCGCCGCCTGGGGCGAGTACCGCTTCGGCGCCGGCCAGGGCCACGAGGACGTCATCTGCATCACCCTCGGCACCGGCCTCGGCGGCGGCATCATCATCGGCAACAAGCTGCGGCGCGGCCGCTTCGGCGTGGCCGCGGAGTTCGGCCACATCCGGGTCGTCCCCGACGGCCTGCTGTGCGGCTGCGGCAGCCAGGGCTGCTGGGAGCAGTACGCCTCCGGTCGCGCCCTCGTCCGGTACGCGAAGCAGCGCGCCAACGCCACCCCCGAGAACGCGGCCGTCCTGCTGGGCCTGGGTGACGGCACCGCCGAGGGCATCGAGGGCAAGCACATCAGCGAGGCCGCCCGGGCCGGGGACCTCGTGGCCATCGACGCCTTCCGCGAGCTGGCCCGCTGGGCCGGCGCCGGCCTGGCCGACCTGGCCTCGCTCTTCGACCCGTCGGCGTTCATCGTCGGCGGCGGCGTCTCCGACGAGGGCGACCTCGTCCTCGACCCCATCCGCAAGTCCTTCAAGCGCTGGCTGGTCGGCGGCGCGTGGCGCCCGCACGCACAGGTGCTGGCCGCGCAGCTCGGCGGCAAGGCCGGGCTCGTGGGCGCGGCGGACCTGGCCCGCCAGGGCTGACGCCCCCCGCTTTTCGGCCGTGACTGCCCGCCGTGCCCCCTGGGGGAGCGGCGGGCAGCTGCGTATGTTGCCTCACATGCTGCCTCCCATGCTGCACATGCCGCCGAAGTCCGTGACCGAGCCCGACGGTTCAGCCGTGATCCGGGCGCTCAGCTACAACATCCGCTCGCTGCGCGACGACGAGGACGCGCTCGCGCGGGTCATCCGCGCCTGCGCGCCGGACCTGGTACTCGTCCAGGAGGCGCCGCGGTTCTTCCGCTGGCGCAAGCACGCGGCCAGGCTGGCCGCGAAGACCGACCTGGTGGTGCTGGGCGGGGGTGCGACGGCGGCCGGGCCGCTGCTGCTGTGCTCGCTGCGCGCCTTCGTGGAGCGGACCGAGGACGTCCTTCTGCCGCGCACCCCCGGCCTGCACCAGCGGGGCTTCGCGACCGCGGTGGTCCGCTTCGGGGCGGCCCGGGTCGGGGTGGTCAGCGCGCACCTGTCGCTGGACGCGGGGGAGCGGCGGGCGCAGGCGGACCTGCTCCTGGAGCGGGTGGCGGGGCTGGGCGCGCCGCACGTGATCGCGGCCGCGGACGTGAACGAGGCGGCGGGCGGCCCGGCCTTCGGCCGCCTGTCGGGGGCCTTGCAGGACTGCTGGACGGTGTCCCCGTGGGGCGGGGGCGACACGTTCCCGTCGGCGGCGCCGGACCGGCGGATCGACGCGGTGTTCGCCTCGCGGGGGGTGGAGGTGCTGACCTGCGGGGTCCCCGCGGGGCTGGCGGGGGTGACGCAGCGCGACCTCCGCTCGGCCACCGACCACCTCCCGGTCCTGGCGACCCTCCGGGTGCCGGCGGTGTGACGCCGGTGCGGGCCCGCTATCTCCCCCTCGAGGCGGTGGGGGCGGGTCGGTGGCTGCCCACCCGCCCCCCGGGCGCGGGTGAGTGGCCGGGGGAGCGGAAGCCCGTCGGGCGGTCTCACAGCCGGTTTGGGGGTTTCCCGTCAGTCCCATCGTCGTTCCGTGTCGTGCCGGCCTGTCAAGGGCGCTCGCTGCGCTCGCGTCACTGCGTGATCGCCTTCGGCGACCCTTGACAGCCCGTCCCGCCCCGGAAAGCCGAAAGAC
>NZ_JBEZKZ010000131.1:0-10014 GCF_040651895.1 Streptomyces sp. NPDC048352 | reverse complement strand
CTTCCGTGACGGAGCCCGCGCCGTTGGCGTTGCGCTGGAATTTCTCCGGGCCCGACACCCTGAGCCTCGGGTGAGCCGCCCCGCCGCTCGGTGCCCAGCAGCGCGGCGGTGACCAGCTCCTCCCAGTCCTGGTACCCCTCGTCACCCTTGCCCATCGAACCCCTCCCTCATCACCGGTACCCCGTCCTTCACCGACCGCCGACTCCCGCCCCACGGCCCGGGCGCCATCCGCCGGCTGCGGCCTGCCGGAAGCCGGCGGCCGTGGCCCTCGTCGTCGGCCGGCCGCCGGCGGCCCGGTCCCGCCCCCTCCGCGGGACCGGGCCGCCGGTGTGCGGCTCGACCGCGTTCAACTGGCGTGGTTGTCGTTCATACAAGCCCCCCGGCTTCTCGTGCTTCTTCGCGCGCCGGCGCCCCCGCGCCGTGCGCCCCTCCCCGTGCCGCTCCCCTCCGAAGGCATACGGGCCCCCAGGCCCCCTGCGTTTTCTTGTGGTTCCGCCCGTGCTCAGACCAGGGCCACCGGCTCGGGCGAGCCGCGCTGCCAGGCCGTCAGCGGGGTGAAGCCGCGGTGGCCGCACTCGCCGAAGACCGTGACCGGGCCGCCGCCCGAGAGGGCGGCCAGCTGCCACAGGCCGGACCGCGAACGGCCCTGCCCGGGCGCCACCGGCAGTGCGGACGTCCCCTGCGCGTCCGCGAGCTGCCAGGCCGCCTCGCCCCCTTCACCCGGTATCGGGATCACGGGGCCGAGCACTACCGGCCAGGACTCCAGCCACGGGTCCTCCCGCAGCGCGGTCCCGTAGGCCTCCAGGGCCTCGGCGGTGCTCACCCCGGGCGGAGTGCGGGCGGCCGGCACCGCGGCCGCGGTACGGTCCCCCAACTCCGCCCGCAGCCCCGCCGATCCGGGCCGGAAGCGGGCTTCCGCCTCCAGCACCAGTCCGACGGGCAGCGCCAGCGCCGGCGGCCGCCCGGGCGGGCCGAAGTCCAGTACCAGCGCCGGGCGTCCGCCCTCCAGCCCGCGCAGCCATATCCGGCGGGTGGTGAGGCGGCCGTCCGGGGACACCGAGTCGTACTGGGCCAGTACGAGCCAGCGGTCCCGGACGGTCTCACCCTCTGCCGGAGACGGCAGCCCCACCCGGCTCCGGACGGTCGCGGCCAGCGGCTCCGGCAGCCCGGACACCCCCAGCCAGGCCCTGTCCAGCAGGTGCAGCAGCGCGAACTCCTCAAGCATCCGGGCGGGCCAGCCGGGGCCGCAACCGGGTATTGTCCCCAACTCCCGTACCCGGGCGGCGAGTCCGGGCGCCTGGGCGTCGACCATGCGGGCCGCGGCTTCCTCCCAGGGCGCGTATCCGGCCTGCTGCTGCCCGGCGATGCCGCCGCGCAGCAGGTCCACGAGCCGCTGCTCCAGCTCGGTGACGCCCGCGCTGACGCGTCCGGCCCGCCGCTCGGCCCGCTTGCGGGCCGCCTCCACGTCCACCGGCCCGGCCGCCGGGCCCGCGGGCCGCGACGCCTTCGCCGCGCGCCCGGCCAGCCATTCCGCCGCCCAGTCCGGGGCCTCGCCCGGTTCACCGAGCCCCTCCGCCGCCCAGAGCAGCAGCAGCCCCAGCGCGTGCTTGCACGGGAACTTCCGGCTCGGGCAGGAGCACTTGAACGCCGGTCCGGTCCGGTCGACGACCGTCCGGTACGGCGTACTGCCACTGCCCTTGCACGATCCCCACACCGCACCGGAAGCGGAACCTCCGGTCTGTGACCACGGACCCGCCCCTCCCAGCCTGCCCCCCGCCTTGCGCGACGCCTCGTCAGGAGCCAGAGCCAGTACCTGTTCCGCCGTCCAGCGGACCCCCTGCTCAGTCATGTGAACCACCGTAGAGACCCCCACTGACAATCCCTCTGACCTGCAACAACGCTGCGAACAGGGGGCGTTGTCAGTGGCATGGTGCACGGTGGAGCAAGCAGTCGGGAGCGGCTGCCGAGGATCGGAGGGGGACCATGAGCACGCCCGAGAACGGCACCGGCGGCGAGGCGCTGCGACCGCACGCCGAAGACGCCTTCGCACACGAACTGAAAGCCCTCGAGGCCGCAGACGACCGGCCCCGCCCGGCCCGCTGGAAGCTCTCCCCGTGGGCCGTGGCCACCTACCTCCAGGGCGGCACGCTCGCCGACGGCACCGTCATCACGCCGAAGTACGTCGGGCCGCGCCGGATCGTCGAGGTCGCCGTCACCACGCTCGCCACCGACCGCGCCCTGCTCCTGCTCGGCGTCCCCGGCACCGCCAAGACCTGGGTGTCCGAACACCTCGCCGCCGCGGTCAGCGGGGACTCCACCCTCCTGGTGCAGGGCACGGCCGGCACGCCGGAGGAGGCCATCCGCTACGGCTGGAACTACGCCCGTCTCCTCGCCCACGGCCCCAGCCGCGGAGCCCTCGTCCCCAGCCCCGTCATGCGGGCCATGGCCGAGGGCATGACCGCCCGCGTCGAGGAGCTCACCCGCATCCCGGCCGACGTGCAGGACACCCTCATCACCGTCCTGTCGGAGAAGACGCTCCCGATACCGGAGCTGGGCGAAGAGGTCCAGGCCGTGCGCGGCTTCAACCTGATCGCCACCGCCAACGACCGCGACCGCGGGGTCAACGAGCTCTCCAGCGCACTGCGCCGCCGCTTCAACACCGTGGTCCTGCCGCTGCCCGCCACCGCCGAAGCCGAGGTCGACATCGTCGCCCGCCGCGTCGACCAGATGGGCCGCGCCCTGGACCTGCCCGCCGTACCCGAGGGACTGGAGGAGATCCGCAGGGTCGTCACCGTCTTCCGGGAGCTGCGCGACGGCGTCACCGACGACGGCCGCACCAAGGTGAAGTCACCCAGCGGCACCCTGTCCACCGCCGAGGCCATCTCCGTGGTCACCGGCGGACTGGCCCTCGCCGCGCACTTCGGGGACGGCGTCCTGCGCCCCTCCGACGTGGCCGCCGGGATCCTCGGGGCCGTCGTCCGCGACCCGGCCGCCGACCGCGTCGTCTGGCAGGAGTACCTCGAGGCGGTCGTCCGCGAACGGGACGGCTGGAAGGACTTCTACCGCGCCTGCCGGGAGGTGACGGCATGAGCCCCGGGGCCGCGGGGCCGCTGCTGCTGGGCGTCCGCCACCACGGGCCGGGCTCGGCGCGGGCGGTGCGGGCCGCGCTGGACCGGGCGCAGCCGCGGGCCGTGCTCATCGAGGGACCGCCCGAGGGTGACGCGCTGCTCGCCCTGGCCGCCGAGCCCGGCATGCGCCCGCCGGTCGCCCTGCTCGCGCACGCGGCGGACGACCCGGGCAGGGCCGCCTTCTGGCCCCTGGCCGGCTTCTCCCCGGAATGGGCCGCCCTGCGCTGGGCCCAGGCGCGGGACGTGCCGGTGCGCTTCATCGACCTGCCGGCCGCCCACACGCTGGCCGCGCCCGAGGACGATGACGAGGACGACGACGAGCAGGAGGAGGGGCGGCCGGGCGCCCTCCGGCCCGCCGCCCTGCCGGTGGACCCGCTCGGGGTGCTGGCGCGGACCGCCGGGTACGAGGACCCCGAGCACTGGTGGGAGGACGTGGTCGAACACCGGGGCACGGGGGAGGTCCGGGATCCGCTGGCCGCCTTCGAGGCCGTGGGGGAGGCCATGGGCGCCCTGCGCGAGGCCTACGGGGACGCCGGGCGGCCCCGCGACCTGGTCCGCGAGGCCCATATGCGGCAGCGGATGCGCGCGGCCCGCAGGGAGTTCGGGGAGGACTACGCCGTGGTGTGCGGCGCCTGGCACGTCCCGGCGCTGCGGGCCGGGTCCACCGTGGCCGCGGACAGGGCGCTGCTGGCCGGGCTGCCCAAGGTCAAGGTGGAGACCACCTGGGTGCCGTGGACCCACCGCCGGCTCGCCCGGGCCGGCGGGTACGGCGCGGGCGTCACCTCGCCCGGCTGGTACGCCCACCTCTTCGCGGCCCGCGACCGGCCGGTCGAGCGGTGGCTGACCAAGGTCGCGGGGCTGCTGCGGGAGGAGGACCGGCAGGTCTCCTCGGCGCACGTGATCGAGGCGGTCCGCCTGGCCGAGACCCTGGCCGCGGTACGGGGCCGCCCGCTCCCGGGGCTCGCGGAGACGCTGGAAGCGGCCCGGGCGGTGATGTGCGACGGCTCGGACGTGCCGCTCGCGCTGATCGAGGACCGGCTCGTGGTCGGGGACGTGCTCGGCGAGGTCCCGGACGCGGCGCCCGCCGTGCCGCTCCAGCGGGACCTCACCCGCCGGCAGCGCTCCCTGCGGCTCAAGGCCGAGGCGCAGCGGCGGGATCTGGAGCTGGACCTGCGCAAGGACTCCGACGCGGCCAAGTCCCTGCTGCTGCACCGGCTGCGGCTGCTCGGGGTCGACTGGGGCACACCCACCGCCTCCCGGAGCGGCACGGGCACCTTCCGGGAGACCTGGCGGCTGTGCTGGGAGCCGGAGCTGTCGGTGCGTGTCGCCGAGGCCGGGATCTGGGGCACCACCGTCCTGGGGGCGGCCACCGCCAAGGCGGAGGCCGACGCGGCGGCCGCCGGGGAGCTGGGGGAGGTCACGGCACTGGCCGAGCGCTGCCTGCTGGCCGGGCTGTCGCAGGCGCTGCCGGCCGTGCTGCGGGCGCTCGCCGACCGGGCCGCGCTGGACACGGACGTGGCCCGGCTCGCCAAGGCGCTGCCCGCCCTGGCCCGTTCACTGCGGTACGGGGACGTACGGGGTACGGACGCGGCGGCGCTCGGCACGGTCGCCGCCGGGCTGGCCGAGCGGATCTGCGTGGCCCTGCCGCCGGCCTGCGCGGCCGGGCTCGACGCCGACGGTGCGGCCGAGCTGCGCGGCCACATCGACGGGGTGCACGGGGCGGTGGGCCTGCTGGCCGACGCGGACCCGGGGCTGCGGGAGCGCTGGTCGGCCGTGCTGCGGACCCTGGCCGGGCGGGAGAGCGTGCCCGGGGGGATACGCGGGCGGGCCGTGCGGCTCCTGTTGGACGACGGACGGCTGGCGGGCGGGGAGACGGCGCGGCTGATGGGGCTCGCCCTGTCCCCGGCGGCCGCCCCGGCCGACGCGGCGGGCTGGCTCGAGGGGTTCGCCGGCGGGGGCGCCGGCGGGGGGACGCTGCTGGTCCACGACGAGCGGCTGCTCGGGCTGATCGACGCGTGGCTGGTGTCGGTGCCGGAGGGTGCCTTCATCGACGTACTGCCGCTGCTGCGGCGGACGTTCGGGGCGTACGAGCCGGGCGTGCGGCGGACCCTGGGCGAGCTGGTCCGGCGCGGCCCGGGTGCCCGTGCGGCGGCCACCGCATCCGGAGCCGCCCCCGCGGGCTTCGCCCCGGAGCTGGACGAGGCCCGCGCGGCCGCGGCCGCCGACGTGGCCCGCCTCCTCCTCACGGCGGCCTGACCTCGCCCCGGGAACGGGCGGAGGGCGGGCAGGAGGCCGATCCGCGCAGTGGCGACCGTCCGCAGGCAGCGGACCACAGGAACGGAACGAGAGGGGACGGCAGATGACGAGGACGGGTGACCCGGGGACCGCCGGAGACGAGCGGTTGCGGCGGTGGCGGCTGGTGCTCGGCGGCGGCGAGGGCGAGGGGACGGGCCTCGCCCTCAGCGGGCGGGACGCGGCGATGGACGGGGCCCTGGGGGCGCTCTACGGCGGAGGCGGGGGCGGCCGGGACCGGGGGGAGCGGTCCGCCGGCCTCGGGGGTTCCGCGCCGCACGTGGCGCGCTGGCTCGGGGACATCCGTACGTACTTCCCGAGCCCGGTGGTCCAGGTCATGCAACGGGACGCCATCGAGCGGCTCGGGCTGTCCGCGCTCCTGCTGGAGCCGGAGATGCTGGAGGCCGTCGAGCCGGACGTCCATCTGGTCGGCACCCTGCTGTCGCTGAACAAGGCCATGCCCGACACCACCAGGGAGACGGCGCGGGCCGTCGTCCGCAAGGTGGTCGAGCAGCTGGAGAAGCGCCTCGCGACGCGCACCCGGGCGACCCTCACGGGGGCGCTGGACCGTTCGGCGCGCATCAGCCGCCCCCGCCACCGGGACATCGACTGGGACCGGACCATCCGGGCCAACCTGAAGAACTACCTCCCGGAGCACCGGACCGTCGTCCCCGAGAGGCTCGTCGGCTACGGCCGGGCGTCCCGGGCGGTGAAGAAGGAGGTCGTCCTCTGCATCGACCAGTCGGGTTCGATGGCCGCCTCGGTCGTCTACGCCTCCGTCTTCGGGGCGGTCCTCGCCTCCATGCGCTCGATCGCCACCCGGCTGGTCGTCTTCGACACGGCGGTGGTCGACCTGACCGATCAGCTCGACGATCCGGTCGACGTCCTGTTCGGCACGCAGCTGGGCGGCGGCACCGACATCAACCGCGCCCTCGCCTACTGCCAGTCGAAGATCACCCGGCCGGCCGACACGGTCGTCGTCCTGATCAGCGATCTGTACGAGGGCGGCATACGCGACGAGATGCTCAAGCGCGTCGCGGCCATGAAGGGGGCGGGCGTGGAGTTCGTGACCCTGCTGGCGCTGTCCGACGAGGGCGCGCCCGCCTACGACCGCGAGCACGCGGCGGCCCTGGCCGCCCTGGGCGCGCCCGCCTTCGCCTGCACCCCCGACCTGTTCCCGGAGGTGATGGCGGCCGCCCTGGAGAAGCGGCCGCTGCCCGTCCCGTGAGCCGCGCACCGCGGCCGCCGCATATCGGCAGATCACACGAAGATGCAGTTCAACCGTGAGGCGATCTGTGACAGGTATCACCGCTCAGGTGTGATCTGCGATTTAGGGACCCACGTCCCACGGGGATAACCTGCGAGACGGACATGCCGCGTCCACGGTCACCGTGTGCGCCTTCCTAGTGACAGCGCCGTCACGTTGCCCTCCGCGGCACGCCCACGCAGATAGCAGACAAACCGCGAATCACTGCGAATCTTTGAAGACAAGGGACGGACGCGCGTGGACCTGTTCGAGTACCAGGCGAGGGACCTCTTCGCCAAGCACGGTGTACCGGTGCTGGCCGGTGAAGTCATCGACACGCCTGAGGCGGCGCGCGAGGCCACCGAGAAGCTGGGCGGCAAGTCGGTCGTCAAGGCTCAGGTGAAGGTCGGCGGCCGCGGCAAGGCCGGTGGCGTGAAGCTCGCCGCCACCCCCGACGAGGCCGTCGCCCGCGCGACGGACATCCTCGGCATGGACATCAAGGGCCACACGGTCCACAAGGTGATGATCGCCGAGACCGCTCCGGAGATCCTCGAGGAGTACTACGTCTCGTACCTCCTCGACCGCACCAACCGCACCTTCCTGGCCATGGCCTCGGTCGCGGGCGGCATGGACATCGAGCAGGTCGCCGAGGAGACCCCCGAGAAGCTCGCCAAGGTCCCGGTGAACGCCAACGAGGGCGTGACCATCGAGAAGGCCCGCGAGATCGTCGCCCTCGCGAAGTTCCCGGCCGAGGTCGCCGAGAAGGTCGCCGAGGTCCTCGTGACCCTGTGGCAGACCTTCATCGCCGAGGACGCGCTCCTCGTCGAGGTCAACCCGCTCGCGAAGGTCGCCAACGGCGACGTCATCGCCCTCGACGGCAAGGTCTCGCTCGACGAGAACGCCGAGTTCCGCCAGCCGGGCCACGAGGAGTTCGTGGACCACGCGGCCGCGAACCCGCTCGAGGCCGCCGCCAAGGCGAAGAACCTCAACTACGTCAAGCTCGACGGTGAGGTCGGCATCATCGGCAACGGCGCGGGTCTCGTCATGAGCACCCTCGACGTCGTCGCCTACGCCGGCGAGAACCACGGTGGCGTCAAGCCCGCCAACTTCCTCGACATCGGCGGTGGCGCCTCCGCCGCCGTCATGGCCAACGGCCTCGAGATCATCCTCGGCGACCCGGACGTCAAGTCCGTGTTCGTCAACGTCTTCGGTGGCATCACCGCGTGTGACGAGGTCGCCAACGGCATCGTCCAGGCGCTGCAGCTGCTCGAGGACAAGGGCGAGGCGGTCACCAAGCCGCTGGTCGTCCGCCTCGACGGCAACAACGCCGAGCTGGGTCGCAAGATCCTCTCGGACGCCAACCACCCGCTGGTGCAGCGCGTGGACACCATGGACGGCGCGGCCGACAAGGCCGCCGAGCTCGCGGCTGCGAAGTAAGGGCAGAGGTCAAAGACTCACATGGCTATCTTCCTCAACAAGGACAGCAAGGTCATCGTCCAGGGCATGACCGGTGCCACGGGCATGAAGCACACCAAGCTGATGCTGGCTGACGGCACCAACATCGTCGGCGGCGTGAACCCGCGCAAGGCCGGCACGAGCGTCGACTTCGACGGCACCGAGGTCCCGGTCTTCGGCTCCGTCGCCGAGGCGATGGAGAAGACGGGCGCCAACGTCTCCGTCCTCTTCGTCCCGCCGGCCTTCGCCAAGGCCGCCGTCGTCGAGGCCATCGACGCCGAGATCCCGCTGGCCGTCGTCATCACCGAGGGCATCGCGGTGCACGACTCCGCCGCCTTCTGGGCGTACGCGACCGCCAAGGGCAACAAGACCCGGATCATCGGCCCGAACTGCCCGGGTCTGATCACCCCCGGCCAGTCCAACGCCGGCATCATCCCGGGCGACATCACCAAGCCCGGCAAGATCGGTCTCGTGTCCAAGTCGGGCACGCTGACCTACCAGATGATGTACGAGCTGCGCGACATCGGCTTCACCTCCGCCGTCGGCATCGGTGGCGACCCGGTCATCGGCACCACGCACATCGACGCCCTGGAGGCCTTCGAGGCCGACCCGGAGACCGAGCTCATCGTCATGATCGGCGAGATCGGCGGCGACGCCGAGGAGCGCGCGGCGGACTTCATCGCGAAGAACGTCACCAAGCCGGTCGTCGGCTACGTCGCGGGCTTCACCGCCCCCGAGGGCAAGACCATGGGCCACGCCGGCGCCATCGTCTCCGGTTCTTCTGGCACCGCACAGGCCAAGAAGGAGGCCCTCGAGGCCGCGGGCGTCAAGGTCGGCAAGACCCCGACCGAGACGGCCAAGCTGGCGCGCGAGATCCTCAACGCCGCCCAGTAGGCAGCAGCTGTACGGATGCACGGGCGTGGCCCGCACCCTCCGGGGTGCGGGCCACGCCCGTTCTCATTCGCTGCTCGGGGAGAGCCGGTGGGGCCCGGCGGCCGGGTCGGCGCGGAGCTTGTCCTGGAGGTCCCGGCTCTCCTCGGTGAGCCGCTGGGGGCCGCTCAGCGGCGGGACCCCGGAGACGCTCGCCCCGGGTGCGACCGGCGGCTCGTAGTGGTCCGGCGCGGTGACGGTGGTGTACCCCGTCGAGGCGGCGATCACCGCCGTCAGGACGAGCGCGGCCCGCGCCAGCCGCCGGGCCCGGTGCTCGCACAGGGTGCGGACGGCGGCCGCCGGGCGCGGCTCCAGCGGTACGGCGGGCCGTACCGTGCCGAGACGCTCGCGCAGCAGGGCGGACCGCTGCCGGGGCGGTACGCCGGCCAGCTCGGGGAGCCGGCGGGAGAGTTCCGCGTGCGCGCGCAGCAGGCGGTGCCCCGCGGCGGGCGTGCTGGCCTCCGTCTCGGCGGCGGTGTCGGGCAGGTCGAGGCCCACGCCGTCGTAGAGCAGCACCGTCCGGCGGCGTACGGGTGCCAGCGCGAGGAGGGCGTCCAGCAGGACCCGGTCGGCCGGGTCGGCCGGGGGCTTGTCGGGGTGCCGGTGGGCCCGGCGGAAGCGGTGCCAGGGGGAGAGGGCGTACTCGTACGCGGCCGAGCGCACCCAGCCGACGGGGTCGGGGTCGGTGGCCACCTCGGGCCAGCGGCCCCAGGCCTGACGGAACGCCTGCTCGACGGAGTGCAGGGCGAGGGCGCGGCGGCCGGTGAGCAGGTAGGCCTGGCGGACGAGGGCGGCCGCGGCGTGGTCGTACAGGGCGTCGAAGGCCTCGGCGGGGTTCTGCGGGGGCAGCGGCCGCGGCCCGGGCGGGGCGGCGGGGCGGGCGGGCTCACCCGGGGCGGGGTCCGGGTGGGGTGCTCCGGCGGGGGCCGGGGCGGTCTGAGGAAACGGTTCCTCCGCGGCGGG
>NZ_JBEZKZ010000130.1:0-10265 GCF_040651895.1 Streptomyces sp. NPDC048352 | reverse complement strand
CCTGGGCCCTGGACTCGGGCGCCGTCATCGAGCGCGGAGTGGAGGTGACCGGGCTGCGGCAGCACGAGCAGGGCGTCAAGGTCGAGGTGGAGGGTCCCGGTGAGGGCTTCCGGACGGATCGGCGTCTTGTTGAGCTCCAGCCCGGTCGCCGCGCGGATCGCCGCGAGGACGGCCGGCGTGGACGACAGGGTCGGGGCCTCGCCGAGACCGCGAAGCCCGTACGGGGCGTTCGGGTCGGCCAGCTCCAGGACGTCGACCGGGATGGTCGGGGTGTCCAGGATGGTCGGGATCAGGTAGTCCGTGAAGGAGGGGTTGCGCACCTTCGCGGTCTTCGGGTCCACGATGATCTCCTCCATGACGGCCACGCCGAGACCCTGGGTCGTACCACCCTGGATCTGGCCCACCACGGAGAGCATGTTCAGCGCCTTGCCGACGTCCTGGGCGGTCGCCAGCTCGACGACCTTGACGAGGCCGAGCTCGGTGTCCACCTCGACGACCGCGCGGTGCGCGGCGAAGGTGTACTGGACGTGGCCGTCGCCCTGGCCGGTGACCAGGTCGAACGGGACGGTCGGGCGGTGGCGGAACTCGAGCTCGAGGTCGATCGCCTCGTCCTCGAGGATGTCGGCGATGTCCGCGAGGACCTCGCCGCCGTCGGTGACGACCTTGCCGCCCTCCAGGAGCAGCTCGGCGTGGGCCCAGGCCGGGTGGAAGGAGCCGTTCTTGCGGCGGCCGATCTCCAGCAGGGCCTCGCGGACGGCCTCGCAGGTGTTCTTCACGGCGCCACCGGTCATGTACGTCTGCCGCGAGGCGGACGTGGAACCGGCGGAGCCGACCTGCGTGTCGGCCGGGTGGATGGTCACCTGCGTGACACCCAGCTCCGTACGGGCGATCTGCGCGTGGACGGTGACACCGCCCTGGCCGACCTCCGCCATGGCCGTGTGGACCATCGCGACGGGCTCGCCGTTGATGACCTCCAGGCGCACGCGGGCGGTGGAGTAGTCGTCGAAGCCCTCGGAGAAGCCGACGTTCTTGATGCCGACCGCGTAGCCGACGCCGCGGACGACGCCCTCACCGTGGGTGGTGTTGGACAGGCCGCCCGGCAGCGCGCGGACGTCCGCGCCCTCGCCGGCGCTCTCCCACTGGCGCTCCGGCGGCAGCGGGCGGGCCTTGACCCGGCGCAGCAGCTCGGCGACCGGGGCCGGGGAGTCCACGACCTGGCCGGTGGGCATGATCGTGCCCTGCTCCATGGCGTTCAGCTGGCGGAACTCCACCGGGTCCATGCCCAGCTTCGCCGCGAGCTTGTCCATCTGGGCCTCGTAGGCGAAGCAGGCCTGGACGGCGCCGAAGCCGCGCATCGCGCCGCAGGGCGGGTTGTTCGTGTAGAGCGCGATCGCCTCGATGTCCACGTCGTCGATGACGTACGGGCCCACCGAGAGGGAGGACGCGTTGCCGACGACGGCCGGGGAGGCCGAGGCGTAGGCGCCGCCGTCCAGCACGATCTTGCACTTCATGTGCGTGATCTTGCCGTCCTTGGTGGCGCCGTGCTCGTAGTACAGCTTCGCCGGGTGGCGGTGCACGTGGCCGAAGAAGGACTCGAAGCGGTTGTAGACCATCTTGACCGGCTTGTTGGTCGCGAGGGCCAGCAGGCAGGCGTGGATCTGCATCGAGATGTCCTCGCGGCCGCCGAAGGCACCGCCGACGCCGGAGAGCGTCATGCGGACCTTCTCCTCGGGCAGGCCGAGGACGGGGGCGATCTGCTTGAGGTCCGAGTGCAGCCACTGGGTGGCGACGTAGAGGTCGACACCGCCGTCCTCGGACGGCACGGCGAGACCGGACTCCGGGCCGAGGAAGGCCTGGTCCTGCATGCCGAAGGTGTACTCGCCCTCGACGATGACGTCGGCGCGCTTGCGGGCCTCCTCCACGTTGCCGCGGATGATCGGCTGGCGGTGCACGATGTTCGGGTGCGGGACGTGGCCGGAGTGGTGGTCGTCGCGGCCCTCGTGGATCAGGATCGCGTCGGGGGCGAGGGCGGAGGCCTCGTCGGTGACGAGCGGGAGCTCCCGGTAGTCGATCTTGATCTTGGCGGCGGCGCGGCGGGCGGTCTCCGGGTGGTCGGCTGCCACGAGGGCGACCGGCTCGCCGTGGTGGCGTACCCGGCCGTTGGCCAGGACCGGGGTGTCCTGGATCTCGAGGCCGTAGTTCTTCATCTCGGCCGGCAGGTCCGCGTAGGTGAGCACGGAGTACACGCCGGGCATGGCCAGCGCCTCGGAGATGTCGATGGACGCGATCTCGGCGTGGGCGACGGTTGAGCGCAGGGTCTGGCCCCACAGCATGTCCTCGTGCCACATGTCCGAGGAGTACGCGAACTCGCCCGTGACCTTGAGCGTGCCGTCCGGGCGCAGCGTCGACTCGCCGATGCCGCCCTTGTTGTGCTTCTGGGTGACGTTCGTCGGGGTGCCGGAAGGCGCGGTGCGGGTGTTGGCCATGATCAGACAGCCTCTCCCTGACGGGCGGCCGCGAGGCGGACCGCGTCGAGGATCTTCTCGTAGCCCGTGCAGCGGCAGAGGTTGCCGGACAGGGCCTCACGGATGTCCTGGTCGGACGGGTCGGCGTTCTGCTCCAGGAGAGCGTCGGCCTGGACCAGCAGACCCGGGGTGCAGAAACCGCACTGGACGGCGCCGGCGTCGATGAACGCCTGCTGGATGTTGGAGAGCTCGGCGCCCTCACCGGTCTGGGAGTCGGTGCCCTTGGCGGACCACTGCTTGGCCTCGTCCGTGGAGACGCCCTTGCCGCCGCCGCACGCGCCGGTGCCGCAGGCGTGCCCGTGGTCCTCGCGCTGCTTGGCGAAGTCCGCCAGGCCCTCGACGGTCACGACGTCGCGGCCCTCGACCTGGCCGGCCGCGACCAGGCAGGAACAGACCGGCACGCCGTCGAGGCGGACGGTGCAGGAACCGCACTCGCCCTGCTCGCAGGCGTTCTTGGAGCCGGGCAGGCCCAGACGCTCACGCAGCACGTAGAGAAGGGACTCGCCCTCCCACACGTCGTCGGCTTCCTGCGGACGACCGTTGACAGTGAAATTGACGCGCATGGTTACGCAGCCCCTTCAAGCGAGCGGCCGTTGTTGCCGCGGTACTGCTCCCAGGTCCAGACGAGCTGGCGGCGAGCCAGGATGCCGACCGCGTGGCGGCGGTACTTCGCCGTGCCGCGGACGTCGTCGATCGGGTTGCAGGCGCCGGAGGCGAGCTCACCGAACTGCTTGGCGATCGACGGGGTGATGACCTTGCCGTTGTCCCAGAAGCCGCCCTCTTCGAGCGCGGCGTTCAGGAACTCCTCGGCGGCCTTGGCCCGGATCGGGGTCGGGGCGGCGGAGGCGATGCCCGTACGCACGGTGCGGGACTCGGGGTGCAGCGCGAGGCCGAAGCCGCAGACCGCGATGACCATCGCGTTGCGGGTGCCGACCTTGGAGTACTGCTGCGGGCCCGTGGCGTTCTTGATGTGGACCGTCTTGATGAGCTCGTCGGCGGCGAGCGCGTTGCGCTTGACACCGGTGTAGAACTCGTCGATCGGGATCAGGCGGGAACCGCGTACCGACTCGACCTCGACCTGGCAGTCGGCGGCGAGCAGGGCGGGGTGGGAGTCACCGGCGGGCGAGGCGCAACCGAGGTTGCCGCCGACACCGCCGCGGTTGCGGATCTGCGGGGACGCGACCGTGTGCGAGGCGAGCGCGAGACCCGGCAGCGTGGTGCGCAGGTTCTCCATGATCTGGGTGTACGGGACGGAGGCGCCGAGCTTGGTGACCTCCTCGCCGACCTCCCACTCCCGCAGCAGCTCGATGCGGTTGAGGTCCAGGAGGTATTCCGGACGGCGGTGATCGAAGTTGATCTCGACCATGATGTCGGTGCCACCCGCAATCGGCACAGCTGTGGGGTACTCGGCCTTAGCGGCGAGTGCCTCCTCCCAGCTGGCGGGGCGAAGGAAGTCCATGTGCGGCTCTCTTCTTCATAATCGGGTCGTTCACTTCAAGCCAGGAGGCCGAAGGGCCCTCGACTGGTCGTTCACGTGCTGTTAACGCGGTGTGGAGCCAGTACACAAGCCCGGTGTCCCTCGGGTGCAGTCACCGAAACCATGAAGGAGTTGGCTGGCGGCCTCCTTCGTCTTGTAGATTCGTATGAAAGGCAGGATGCGACGACCTGCCCGATTTCCAACGGCAACATTCGAGACAGATCGGCGGCGACATCATGCGGCTGCGCGCACTGCTGGAAACCGAGGCGCTGGGGCTGCGGCTGCTGGGCGGCGAGGAAGAACTCGACCGGACGGTCCGCGGGGTCATGACGACCGACCTGAGAGATCCCAGCCGATACCTGACGGGAGGAGAACTTGTCCTCACCGGCCTGGCATGGCGAAGAAATTCGGCCGACTCCGAGCCATTCGTACGAATCCTCGCGAGCGCCGGCGTCGCGGGCCTGGCGGCCGGCGAGGCGGAACTGGGAGACATCCCCGACGATCTGGTTTCGGCCTGTCTGCGGAACCGGCTGCCGCTCTTCGCGGTGAACGAGGACGTTGCGTTCGCCACCATCACCGAGTACGTGGTGCGGCAGGTCTCCGGGGAGCGCGCGGGCGACCTCGCGGCCGTCGTGGACCGCCACCGGCGGCTGATGACCTCGGGCCCCGCGGGGGGCGGACCCGACGTGGTGCTGGATCTGCTCACCACCGACCTCGATCTGCGGGCCTGGGTGCTCTCGCCCACCGGCCGGCAGATCGCCGGGGCCGGTGAACCGCTGTCTCCGGGCATCTGCGCGGCGCTGGCGAGCGAACACCTCGCGGCGGTCCGGACCGGCCGCAGGGGCCCGCACCGGATGTCCCTCCAGGGTATTACCTACTCCCTGTTCCCGATCAGGGGACACGGCCGGGGCGCGGGCCCCGCCGCCCGCGACGTGCGCGAGAGCGTGCTGTCCGACTGGCTGCTGGCCGTCGAGGCGGACGCGGGCGACTGGCCCGCCGAGCGCCTGGACCTGCTCCAGGGCGTCACCCAGCTCATCGCGGTCGAGCGGGACCGCCGCGACGCGGCCCGCACGGTGCGCCGCCGCCTGGCCCAGGAGGTGCTGGAGCTGGTCCAGACGGGCGCTCCGCCCGCCGAGATCGCCGCCCGCCTGCGGGTGGCCGCCCCGGTGCTGCTGCCCGGGCTGGGCACCGCCCCGCACTGGCAGGTCGTCGTGGCACGGGTGGACTGGGAGGGCGGGGACATCCCCGGCGGCCCGGTGGCCCAGTCGCTGCTGGAGGAGATCCTCGTCGACCCCTCGATGGCCGGGCCGGAGCCGTCCGACCGGATCGCGGTGGCCCATGCGGGTGACGAGGCGATCGCGCTCGTCCCGCTGCCCGCGCTCTCCGGCGACGCCGGCGAGGACAAGGGCCCGGATTCCGCCCTGCACGCCGACGCGCTCCTGGCGGCCGTACGGGAGCCCCTGGCGGCCGGCCTGGCCGACGACGGCCGGCTCACGCTCGGCGTCAGCGCGGCCGTGCACTCCGCCGAGGGCCTGCGCGGGGCCCTGGAGGAGGCGCGGCACGCCCGCCGGGTCGCGGCGGCCCGCCCCGGGCGGGTCTGCGCCGCCGGGCACCACGAGCTGGCCTCGCACGTGCTGCTGCTGCCGTTCGTGCCGGACGACGTGCGCCGTGCCTTCACGGCCCGCCTGCTGGACCCGCTGCGGGACTACGACCGCAGGCACCGGGCGGAACTGATCCCGACCCTGGAGGCGTTCCTGGACTGCGACGGCTCCTGGACCCGCTGCGCGACGCGGCTGCACCTGCACGTCAACACGCTGCGCTACCGGGTCGGGCGAATCGAGCAGCTGACGGCGCGTGACCTTTCGCGGCTGGAGGACAAGCTCGATTTCTTCCTGGCCCTGCGCATGAGCTGACCCCCGGCCCTCCCATCAGCGCAGCTCCCTCCAAGGGGCCGGGCAGGGGCGGCTGACGAGCCGTCCGGACTTTGTGAAAGAGTTCACCCGACCCCTTGGCCGATGCAGCCGATCCGTGCTCTCATTTCGCCCCAGGGCTCAACGACGTGCTGCTTGGTTGCTTCGGGGAGGGCAATGTGGCGGATACCGCCATGTCCGGTGCGGGATCGACGGGGGGCGACGACCCCCTCCAGCGGGCGATATGGCGGCTGCGCTCGCGCGGCTGTTGGTCGGACGCGGCGGCCCTGCTGACGCCGCACGCGGACCAGGCGGGGGCTGCGGTGCAGCGCACCGCGCTCCTGGTGGAGCGGTGCCTCTTCACGGGACAGGGCTGGTCCGAGGCGGAGGACGCGCTGCGGGTGGCCGAGGCCGTGGCCCGGGACGACGACGAGCGGGGTGCGGCGGCCTGCGAGCGAGGCCAGCTGGCCTACGCGGCCACCGTGCTCGGGGTGCGCGACCGGGCGGACGAGGCCCGTTCGGCGCTGGGGCGGGCGGCCGCCCTGCTGTCCCCGGCGTCGCGGACCCGCCCGCTGCTGGACTTCCGGCGGGGCCTGGTCGCCGAACACCTGGCGGACGCCCCGCAGGCGGCCCGGCCGGCCTACCACCGCGCCCACACGGGGGCGGCGGCCCACGGCGACACGCTGCTGCTGTCGTTCACCTGGCGCCACCTGGCCGCGCTGTCCCTGCGGGACGGCGAGGTCGCCGAGGCCCGCAAGGGCTTCGCGGAGTCCCTGCGGATCCGGGAGGACCTGGGGTTCCTGGTCGGCACGGCGCCCGCGCTGGCGGCCCTGGCAGAGGTCGAGCCGGAGCCCGAGGCGACCCGGCTGCGCGCGGAGGCCCGGCGCCTGTTCCACCTGCTGGGCGGCATCCCGACCTGGCTGGCGGACCAACTCACCCCGGCGGCGTAGCCGGGGCCGGGCGGGGCCCAGCCTTACGGGGCGGGCCCGGGGGCTCGCGGACCAGCTGCCCCCCGCCGCCTGACCCTGCGGGGCGGGGCCCGGAGTCCCTGCGGGGCCGGTCCCCTACCCGCCCTTCCACCGTTCCCAGGGGCGCTGCCCCTGACCCCGTTGCGCTCAAACGCCGCGCGGGCTGGGATGCGCTGGGCGAAATCCAGCCCCGCTGGCCTTTGAGGCGCGGGGGGCCGGGGGCGGAGCCCCGGGGGGTCCGGGGCGCAGCCCCCAGGAGGTCCGGGGCGCAGCCCCCAGGAGGTCCGGGGCGCAGCCCCGGGGAACGGGCGCAGGGCGGGTAGGGGACCTCGCCCCGCGCAGCGGGACCCCAGCGGGAGCGGTCAGGCGCCGGCGAAGTGGGCCCGGACCAGGGATTCCACCGCCGGGAGGTCACGCGCGGCCAGCGCCTCCAGCAGGGCCGTGTGCTCGGCCGCGTCGGCCACCAGGTCGGCGCGGCGCACCCGCGGCGCGCCGGGCAGGGGCCACTGGGCACGGCGGTGGAGCTCCTCGGCGATCTGCACCAGCTGGCCGTTGCCCGAGAGGGAGAGCACCGCCCGGTGGAAGGCCCGGTCGGCGTCCGCGTACCGGGGCAGGTCCCCCCCGGCGGCCGCCTCGGCGGTGGCGAGGGCCGCCGGGCGCAGGGACTCCCAGGCCGCGGCGGGCACCGACCGGGCGAGGCCGAGCATCACGGGCACTTCGATCAGGGCCCGGACCTCGGACAGCTCCGCCAGAGTGCGGGGGGTGCGGGTCAGCACGCGGAAGCCCCGGTTGGGCAGGCATTCCACCGCCCCCTCCAGCGCCAGCTGCTGCATCGCCTCGCGGACGGGGGTCGCCGAAACCCCGAACCGCTCGCCGAGCGCGGGACCCGAGTAGATCTCCCCCGGCACCAGCTCCCCGTCCACGAGGGCGGCGCGCAGCGCGTCGAGGACCTGCCCGCGCACCGAATGGCGCAGCACCTTCTGCGGCGGGAGCAGGGGCTCCTGCGCCGCCGGCTCCTGTGACACCAGGGCATGGGCCGCTTCGTGCACTCGGTCCTCCTCCGGGTCTCGACCGGTACCGAGGATAGGTGACGGGGCCCGGGGCGCCCTCGCGAGCGGTGCGGCGCCTCCGGGCGGGCCGCGGATTCCCCCGCCGACCGGGATCCAGTAAGGTAAGCCTCACCTTTCCTCACGACGCGTAATTCGGTGGTCCGCCATGCCCGGCCCGGCTGTTCCCGCCCCGCTCCCGTCCGCAGCCGCCCCGGCCGGCTCTCCGGTGGCGCGCGCGTACGAGCGCCTGGCGGCCGCCTACCCGGGCCTGCGGGCCGAGGAGCACGGCGCGCACGAACCCCTCCCTCGCGGTGGGGGCTGGGTCGGCGCGCACGAGCTCGCGGAAGGCGGTGCGGCCCTCGACGCCCACCTCGCGTGGGACCGGGCCCAGGTGCTGCGGGATCACGGGCGGGAGGGCAGGCCCGACGTGGTGGCCGGGTTCGGCCTCCACCGGTACGCCTGGCCGGCCTGCCTGCTGATCACCGTCCCGTGGTTCCTGGAGCGCCGGGTGCCCCGGCTGCCCGTGGAGCGGGTGGCCTTCCACCGGACCCGGGGGCGGATGGCCGTACACGTCGGGGAGTTCGCCTGCCTGCCGGACGACCCGGCGGCGGCCCTCCCCGGAGCGCGGGTGGTGCCCGGCGAGGAGGCCCTGCGCGAGGAGGTGCGGGCAGCGGTGGCCCAGCACCTCGGACCGCTGCTGGCGGGCTTCGGCCCGCGGATGCGGCGCGGCCGCCGCGCCCTGTGGGCGATGGCCACCGACGAGGTGGTCGAGGGGCTCTGGTACGTCGGGAGCCTGCTCGGCGAGGAGCGGCGGGCCGTGCGCGAACTGGAGCTGCTGCTGCCGGGCGCGGTCGCGCCGTACACCGCCGGCGCCGGCTTCCGCGCCCTCGCCGGCCCCGGCGGGGCGGAGCTGACCACCAGGGACCGGGCCGGCTGCTGCTTCTTCTACACGATCCGCCCCGAGGACACCTGTACGACCTGCCCGCGCACCTGTGACGCGGACCGCGTCGCCCGGCACACGGCGGCCGCACGCTGAACCCACCCGTTCGGCTGAAGCTGATTCGAACCCAACTCGGCGCCTCCGAGCGCCAGTTCGACCCACAACACCCTATCCGACGGGACCCGCACCCCGATGGCGTCCACTTGCCCCGAAACCCACGTGCACCACTGACCGGCTGCGCCACTATGGCGCCCGGAACGCCGCATACGCGAGGCAAGGGACATCCGCATGAGACTGACCGACATATCGCTGGACTGGCTGCTGCCCGGCAGCCTGTTGCTCCTGGGCGTACTTGCGGCAGTGGCGGTACTGGCCCGGGGCAGGCGTGAGGGCGAGAAGGCCGCGGCCGACGACAGCTGGGAACGCAGCGAGGAACGCCGGCGCCGCAAGGAAGCCGTCTACGGCACCGCCTCCTACGTCCTGCTCTTCTGCTGCGCGGCGGTGGCCGCCGCGCTCTCCTTCCACGGGCTCGTCGGCTTCGGCCGGCAGAACCTGAACCTCTCCGGGGGCTGGGAGTACCTGGTCCCCTTCGGCCTCGACGGGGCCGCCATGTTCTGCTCGGTGCTCGCGGTCCGCGAGGCCAGCCACGGCGACGCCGCCCTCGGCTCCAGGATGCTGGTCTGGCTGTTCGCCGGGGCGGCCGCCTGGTTCAACTGGGTCCACGCCCCCCGGGGTTCGGGCCACGACGGCGCACCGCAGTTCTTCGCCGGGATGTCGCTCTCGGCGGCGGTGCTCTTCGACCGGGCCCTCAAGCAGACCCGCCGGGCGGCACTGCGCGAGCAGGGCCTGATCCCGCGCCCGCTGCCGCAGATCCGCATGGTCCGCTGGCTGCGGGCACCCCGGGAGACCTTCGGCGCCTGGTCGCTGATGCTGCTGGAGGGGGTACGCACCCTCGACGAGGCGGTGGACGAGGTGCGCGAGGACAAGAAGGAGCGGGAACAGGACCGGCACCGCAGGCGGGAACAGCACCGCCTCGACCGCGCCCACATCAAGGCGCTGGGCCGGCAGAACAGGGCGTTCGGGCGGACCCGGGCGCGCCAGGTCGACCTGCCGGGGCTGGCTCCCGGGTCGGGCTCCGCGCCGGTCGGCGCGGAGCCCGCCATATCGGAAGCGGGACAGCTGCCCCTGCGCCGAAGGCCCTCACTTCAGGCCGTGAACGGAACCGAACCCACTGATCCCTCCGGTCCGCGGACGGTGGACCTCACCGCCGAGGACGACACCCAGACGATCCCCCGGCTCGACCACCTGGAGCGCAAACTGAAGCGACGCCGACCCGGCGCGGGCCGCGCGGCTCGCGGACCGGCTGGGGGCCACTGCCGCCCCGACCGTCGACCAG
>NZ_JBEZKZ010000129.1:0-10376 GCF_040651895.1 Streptomyces sp. NPDC048352 | reverse complement strand
CTCAAACGCCGCGCGGGCTGGAAATTCGCTGCGCGAATTCCAGCCCCGCCGGCGTTTGAGGCGCGGGTCCGGGCAGCGCCCGGGGAACGGCGGAAGGGCGGGTAGGGGACGGCCCGCCGCAGGCGCCCCCGCGCCCCGACGCCCCGCACCCGGCACCCGGCACCCGGCACCCGGCACAGATCAGCCCCCGGGAGGAACAAGGGTGTTCTCGGAGCGGCGCCCCGCCAGATAGTCCCCCACGTTCCGGACGGTGGCGTCGACGATCTGCTCCACCGCGTCCAGCGTGTAGTACGCCTGGTGGGACGTGACGACCACGTTCGGGAAGGTGACCAGCCGGGCCAGGGTGTCGTCCTCGACCGCCTCCAGGGACCGGTCCGTGAAGAAGACCCCGGCCTCCGCCTCGTACACGTCCAGCCCCACCCCCGTGAAGCGCCCCGCCCGCAGCTCCGTGACCAGGGCGTCCGTGTCGATCAGCCCGCCGCGGCTGGAGTTCACCAGGATCGCGTCGTCCCGCATCGCCTTCAGCGCGGCCGCGTCGACGATGTGGTGCGTGGACTCCACCAGGGGCACGTGCAGGCTGATCAGGTCGGCGGCCGCGAACAGCTCGTCCCTGTCCACGTACCTCATGCCCAGCTCCTCGCACGCCGGGTTCGGCGCCAGGTCCCAGCCCAGCAGGTCCATGCCGAAGCCGTGGGCGATCCAGGTGAAGGCCTCGCCGATCTTGCCGGTGCCCAGGACGCCCGCGGTGCGGCCCCGCATGTCGCGGCCCATCAGCCCGTTCAGGCGGAAGTCGAAGTCCCGGGTGCGGTTGGAGGCGCGGACGACGCGCCGGTTCACGGCCATGGCCAGGGTCCAGGCGAACTCCGCCACCGAGTACGGGGAGTAGTACGAGACCCGGCCGACGGTCATGCCGAGCTCCCGGGCCGCGTCCAGGTCGATGTTGTTGAAGCCGGTGGAGCGCTGCGCGATCATCCGGGTGCCGCCGGCCGCGAGGGTGCGCAGGACCCGGCCGTGCAGGTCGGCGTTGACGCTGGAGGAGACGACCTCGTACCCGGCGGCGATGGGCGCGGTGTCCTCGCTCAGGAACACGTCGAGGCAGCGGACCGCGTGCCGGCCCTCGAAGTGGCGCTCGAAGGCGCGCTCCAGGAGCGGCTTCTCGTCGGCGGTCACTCCGAAGGCCAGGATCTCCACGCTCGCTCCCACAGCTGGTCGGACCACGGGTCGTTCGTCACGATACGACCCGTCGCCCGCCCCGGCGCGTTCAGCCGAAGAAGACCCCGACCTCCTCGTACAGCGCGGGGTCGACCGTCTTGAGCTTCGCGGTGGCCTCCGCGATCGGCACCCGGACGATGTCCGTCCCCTTCAGCGCGACCATCTTGCCGAAGTCCCCGTCGCGCACCGCGTCGATCGCGTGCAGTCCGAAGCGGGTCGCCAGCCAGCGGTCGAAGGCGCTCGGGGTGCCGCCGCGCTGGATGTGTCCGAGGACCGTCGTACGGGCCTCCTTGCCGGTCCGCGCCTCGATCTCCTTGGCGAGCCACTCGCCCACGCCCGACAGCCGCACGTGCCCGAAGGAGTCGCGGGAGACGGCGTCCTTGAGGACCAGGTCGCCGTCCTTGGGCATGGCCCCCTCCGCGACCACCACGATGGGGGCGTAGCTGGCCTTGAACCGCGAGGTCACCCACGCGCAGACCTGCTCCACGTCGAAGCGCTGCTCGGGGATGAGGATGACGTTGGCCCCGCCGGCCAGGCCCGAGTGGAGGGCGATCCAGCCGGCGTGCCGGCCCATCACCTCGACGACCAGGACCCGCATGTGGGACTCGGCCGTGGTGTGCAGCCGGTCGATGGCCTCGGTGGCGATGCCGACGGCCGTGTCGAAGCCGAAGGTGTAGTCGGTGGCCGAGAGGTCGTTGTCGATGGTCTTCGGCACGCCGACGCAGGGGACGCCGTACTCCTCGTACAGCCGGGCGGCCACGCCGAGGGTGTCCTCGCCGCCGATCGCGACGAGTGCGTCGACCTCGAACTTCGCGAGGTTCTCCTTGATGCGGCGGACGCCGTTCTCGGTCTTGAACGGGTTGGTGCGCGAGGAGCCGAGGATGGTGCCGCCGCGCGGCAGGATGCCCCGGACGGCGGGGATGTCCAGCGGGACGGTGTCCCCCTCGACCGGCCCGCGCCAGCCGTCCTTGAAGCCGACGAACCCGTATCCGTACTCCTGCGTGCCCTTGCGGACGACGCCCCTGATCACCGCGTTGAGCCCGGGGCAGTCGCCGCCGCCGGTGAGCACTCCGACCTTCATGGAATCTCCCTTCGCCATGACGGCCACGCTAGTGGTGACCCAGGTCACAGCGAGGGGCCTGGAAGAGACAATCCCGGTGGAACTACGGGGCGTTGCGTACGCCCGTTCACTCGTACGGGGAAGCGGGGTGGAAGTAAGTACGACGTACGGACGGGTTACGCGTCGTCGAGCCCGCGCTCTATCGCGTACCGGACGAGCTCCACCCGGTTGTGCAGCTGGAGCTTGCCCAGGGTGTTCTGGACGTGGTTCTGCACCGTGCGGTGCGAGATGACCAGCCGCTCCGCGATCTGCTTGTACGAGAGCCCCTTGGCCACCAGCCGCAGCACCTCGGTCTCCCGGTCGGTCAGCTGCGGGGCCTTGGGCACGTCCGGGGCGGCCGGCGCCGGGTCGGTGGCCAGGCGCCGGTACTCGCCGAGGACGAGGCCGGCCAGCCCCGGGGTGAACACCGGGTCGCCGGCCGCCGTGCGGCGGACCGCATCGATCAGCTCCTGGGCCCCGGCCGACTTCAGCAGGTAGCCGGTCGCGCCGGACTTCACCGCCTCCAGGACGTCGGCGTGCTCGCCGCTCGCCGACAGCACGAGCACGCGCAGCGCGGGATCGGCTCCGACCAGCTCCTTGCAGACCTGGACCCCGGGCATGCCGGGGAGGTTGAGGTCGAGGACCAGGACCTGCGGGCCGGCCGCGCGGGCCCGGCGTACCGCCTCGGGCCCGTCGCCGGCCGTCGCGACGACGTCGAACCCGGCGGCGGCCAGGTCGCGGGCCACCGCGTCCCGCCACATCGGATGGTCGTCCACGACCATCACCTTGATGTCCTGGAGTTCGCTGCGGTCGTCGTTCACTGGGTCCTCCCCCTCGGTACTTTCAGTTCCACTTCGGTGCCCTGGCCGGGGACGGACACCAGCTCGGCGCTGCCGCCGAGGTCGCGCAGGCGTCCCCGGATGGACAGGGCCACGCCCATGCGCCCCTCGCCCTCCGCCTGGTCGAGCCGGCCGGCCGGGATGCCCGGGCCGTCGTCCCGTACGGTCACGATCACCTCGTCGCCCCAGTCCTCGACCAGGATCCAGGCGCTGGCCCCGTCCCCGGCGTGCCTGCGCACGTTGTCGAGGGCCGCGCCGACCGCCGCCGCCAGCTCCCGCGCGGCGGGCGCCGGCAGCGGCACCGGGGTGCCCGGCTCGGCGAAGCTGACCCGGGAGCCCGCGTGCGGGGCGAGCAGGGAGCGCAGGTCCAGCTCGCCCTCGTCGGCGCCGGGCTCGTCCACCTCGTACGTGTCCACCAGCGCGCCCAGCGACTCGTCGCGCGAGACCCGGGAGGGGCGGACCAGGCCGCTGGAGACCAGCGTGCGCAGCGCCACCTCCTGCTCACCCGCCATCCGGCCGAGTTCGGCGGCCTCGCCGCCCAGCTCGGTGCCGCGCCGCTGGACCATGGCGAGGACCTGGAGGACCCCGTCGTGGATGTCGCGGGCGAGGCGCTCCCGCTCGCGGGTGGCGGCCTCGATCTCCAGCGCGCGGGCGAGGGTGGCCTCACTGGCCCGGGCCACCTCGACGACGTACCCGATGGCGATGGAGGCGACCCAGACCAGCAGGACGTTGTGCAGGGTGTCCCGGGTGGGGTCGCCGCCGTGGATGACCAGGTTGGCGGCGGCCACGAAGGTCGAGGCGAAGCCCGCCCAGCGCCAGCCGCCCTTGAGGGCGAAGGCGAGGACCGAGCCGGCGGTCCAGATGCTGGGGAGGGTGGGGCCGCCCTCGGCGATCCGCGCGTGGGTGTCGGCGACCGGGGTGAGCAGGATGCCGGCCAGCGCGACGGCCAGATCGGCGACGAGGAAGCCCCTGGTGCAGCTGGCCGCGTTCGCCACCCGGCGGTGGGTGGCCAGCGTCCAGACGGCGAGGCAGGCGAGGTAGCCGGCCGCGGTCCCGGGGTGGTCGAACTTGCGGTAGGCCGCCGCGAACAGCAGGACCGCGTAGACCATGGTGAGCAGCCGGTACGCCGTCAGCGCCCGCCACAGCGGCTGCTCGACCGACATCCGTACGACGCGCTCGCGCTTCGCCATCTCCCCCACCCCGTTCCCGCGGGCGCGCCCGTCGCGCCCCGCCCTATGCGGGGTCCGCGTCCCCCTCGGCGTCCTTCTCCGCCTTGGCCGCCTTCTCGGCCGCCCTGCCGCTCTCCTTGGCGGCCTTCTCCGCGTCCGCGATCTGCCGCTTGGCGGCCGTCGCGTAGATGTCCACGTACTCCTGGCCGGAGAGCTTCATGATCTCGTACATGACCTCGTCGGTCACCGAGCGGAGGATGAAGCGGTCCCCGTCCATGCCCTGGTAGCGGCTGAAGTCCAGCGGCTTGCCGATGCGGATGCCCGGGCGCATCAGCTTGGGGACCACCTTGCCGGGGGGCTGGATCTTCTCGGTGTCGATCATCGCCACCGGGATCACCGGAGCGCCGGTGGCGAGCGCCACCCGGGCCAGGCCGCCGGGCTTGCCCCGGTAGAGACGGCCGTCGGGCGAACGCGTCCCCTCGGGATAGATGCCGAACAGCTCCCCGCGCTCGATGACCTCGATGCCGCTCCTGACGGCGGCCTCGCCGGCGCCGCGGGCGCCGGAACGGTCCACCGGGAGCTGCCCGACGCCCTTGAAGAAGGCCGCCGTCAGCCTGCCCTTGACCCCGGGGGAGGTGAAGTACTCGGCCTTCGCGATGAAGGTCACCTTCCGGTCCAGTACGGCCGGCAGGAAGAAGGAGTCGGAGAAGGACAGGTGGTTGCTCGCGAGGATCGCCGGCCCCTCGGCGGGAATGTTCTCGAGGCCCTCCACCCACGGCCTGAAGGCGAGCTTCAGGGACCCCCCGATGGAGAACTTCATTGCGCCGTAGATCAACTCGAAAGCCTTCCTGTGTCTGTCGAACAGACCTTATCCCCTGCCTCCGCGCGGGAGCGCCCGACGGCCCTGGTCGGTGTCATCCCGGTCGCGTACGGTGAAGTCACACAGCGCAACGCACCCCCCACCCTTCGAAGGAGACCCTGGTGCCCGTCCTCCCTGGAGCAGAGCCGTTCCGCCACGAGGGCGGAGAGGTGGGCGTGCTTCTCTGCCACGGCTTCACCGGTTCGCCGCAGTCGCTGCGCCCCTGGGCCGAGTACCTGGCCGAGCGCGGGCTCACCGTCTCCCTGCCGCTGCTGCCCGGGCACGGGACGCGCTGGCAGGACATGCAGCTCACCGGCTGGCAGGACTGGTACGCGGAGGTCGACCGCGCGCTGCGCGAGCTGCTGGAGCGGTGCACGCAGGTCTTCGTCTTCGGGCTCTCGATGGGCGGCGCGCTGACGCTGCGGCTGGCGGCCCGGCACGGGGACGCGATCAGCGGGATCGTCCTCGTCAACCCCGCGAACAAGGTGCACGACCCGCTGGCCTTCGCCCTTCCGGTGGCCCGGCACTTCGTCCGCTCCACGGCGGGCATCGCGAGCGACATCGCGAAGCCCGGTTCGGTGGAGGTCGGCTACGACCGGGTCCCGACCCGGGCCGCGCACTCGCTGCGGAAGTTCTTCCAGCTGGTGGACACCGAGCTGCCGCAGGTGACGCAGCCGCTGCTGCTGCTGCACAGCCCCCAGGACCACGTGGTCCCGCCGGTGGACTCCGCCCGGATCCTGGCACGGGTGTCGTCGACGGACGTCACCGAGACCCTGCTGGAACAGAGCTACCACGTGGCGACGTTGGACCACGACGCGGAGCGGATCTTCGCGGACAGCCACGCGTTCATCGGGCGGCTCGCGAAGAGTGTCGGCAGGGAGGGGGCGGCCAGCGGTGGCTGAGCACGAGGAGTCCTCCGGGGGCGTGCCCCCACTGGACGAGGAGGCGGCGTGGGCGGCGATCGTCGCCGGGTACGGGCAGGAACCGCCGGACCCGCCGGGGGCGAGACCGTTCCGGCCGATCGAGAACCTGATGCTGCCGGAGGAGGACGTGAAGCCGGAGCCCGCGGCGGCTGACCCGGAGCCGGATCCGGGGGCGAAGCCGGGGCCGAAGCCGGGACTGGGCAGCTCGGTGACGTTCGCCCCGGGCGTGGGCGTCAGCGTGCCGCTGCCGACCCCCGGCCCGCGCGACCACTCCCCCGAAGAGCCGGCGGACGAGGAGCACTTCGTCCCGCCGGAACCGGAGCTGCCGCACGCGGACACGACGACGAAGTTCGCGTGGCTGGCGGTGGTCGGCGGGCCGGTGCTCCTGCTGCTGGCGGTGCTGCTCCAGTGGGACATGACGTGGTGGCTGACCACCCTGGGCATCGGCGGCTTCCTGGGCGGCTTCGCCACCCTGGTCGCCCGCATGTCGGGCGGCGACGACGACGATGACGACGACCCTGGGCGGGGCGCGGTGGTGTAGGGGGACGACGCCGGGGAGCGCGGCCCGCCAACCCCACCCGCTCTCTGTGTGCGGGCCGGGGGCCTGGGAGCGGTGTCCTGCCTGGACCGTCTCAGGGCTGGTTTGGGGGGTTCCCGTCAGTCCCATCGTCATTCCGGTTCGGGCCGGTCCCTCAAGGGCGCTCCTTCGTCGCGTCGCTTCGCGATTTCGCTGCGCTCAACCCTTGACCGACCGTCCCGCCCCGGAAAGCCGAAAGACTGCCGGGAAGCCCCCAAAAGAACGGTCACGGGGCAGGAGTCGCAGGGACGGCCCCGTCAGGGATGAGACGAGGGGCCAGGGGCATGGCCTCACCGGGCATCCGGGCCCACCCACGGCCCGGCCCACCGCCGGGGGCCCGGCTACCTGCACGAAATGCTGACCACACCCCCTGCGGAGCCCCCAAAACGCAACAGATCGCTACGCGCCTCTCCGGTCTCGGCGACTGCTGGCCGTCCGGGGCTGGTCGTGGGCGGGTACGACGTTGGTGGCGGCAGTGGTGAACTCGCGGCCTGAGGCGCCTCGGATGTAGGCGAGCTCGATCCAGCGCTCGATGCCGGTGTCGGAGACGTTCTCGTTGATCACGGCCATGAGCACGCCCTCGACACCCGAAGCGATGTCGCGGACGCGCCGGCGGAGGAGGCGGTGGGGCACGTACTCGTAGCACTCACTCATCGCACGCCGCCTCGAAGGTGCTGAGGAAACGCTCGCAGCCGGCCTGAGCCCGATCGAGCAGATCAGTACTCGGTGCGATGGTCTCGGCCACGGTCTTCCGTTGGCCGTCACCGCTGCTGTCCACGGGGATCTGAGACATGCACGCCCCTCCTTACTGACGCTCAGTAGCAGAGCAACTACGACCCCACTCGCAGCGTTTCTGTGAATCAAGAGAAATTACTAGTCGCAGGAAGTGTGCGTGCCTGCGAGACTGTCTGCGACTCGGAAGGAGCACGTATGAGCGAGGGGTTCGGCCTGGTTGTGCGCTTCTCACTGCGCGATCAGGAAGCCGCGGAGGCATTCGACGAACTGTGTGCGAGCACCCTGGAGGGCATCAGAAGTTCGGAGCCCGGAACGCTGACGTATGTGGTGCACGTGCCGGAGGGTGAGCCTCTGGTGCGCGTCTTCTATGAGCTGTACGCGGACCGTGCGGCTTTCGACGTCCACGAGGCGCAGCCACACACCAAGCACTTCCTCGCCCAGCGGGACCAGTACCTTTCCGGTGTCGAGGTCACGTTCCTTGACGCGATCGCTGGAAAGGTGGCGGCACGGCAGTGAGTTCAGAGGAGCGGCGCGTCTTCGGGGCGCGCGTGGCCGATCTGCGCAAGCAGAAAGGCATGACGCAGGGAGAACTCGCTGCGGCCATCGGTCGCACGGCGAGCTGGCTGTCGCAGGTCGAGCGGGGTATCCAGCCGGTCAACCGGCTGGACGTGCTGCGGCTTCTCGCTGACGGCCTCGGCGTGCCGCTCCAGGTCCTCCAGCCCGACGCGCCGCCTCTGGCCGCGGTGTCTCCTTCGCCCGCACCGGAGACGAACGACCTCGATCAGGCCCGTCTGGTGTTGTCCGGACATCCCGCGCTCGATGTCCTCCTCCATCCATGCCAGGACTTCCAGCCGGATGACCTCCCGGACCTCCGTTCATCGGTGGACAGGATCTGGACACTCACCCATAGCGCTCGGTTCGCAGAATTGAGTGCGGACATAAGTGCGTTGGTCCCGAGGCTGGAGCTGGCCTGCCGTACGGCGTCGCCTGATCACACACCCGAACTGCACGATCTGCTGGCCAGGACCTATCAAGCCCTGGCTGCAGCCTTCGTGCGCCAGCACGAGGCAGATGCAGCGTGGGTCGCAGCGGATCGGGCGATCCGAGCGGCCGAGCTTTCAGGCGACCCGCTGAGCGTGTTCGCTGGGATCTACCGCCTGTGCCAAGCCTTCGTACGCCTTAAGCACCTCGACCAGGCGGAGCGCGCCGCGACCATGGCCATCAGCGCCCTCGAAAGCACACGAGCCGACGAGCCCCAGCACCTCTCCGTCCTGGGATCGCTGCATCTGGTGCTGGCGCTCGTGCACGCCCGCGCAGGTGAAAGGTCTTCCGCGCGGCAGCAGATCGAGGCCGCTCGAAGCGTCGCCCGACGGCTGGGTGAGGACCGCAACGACTTCAACCTCGAGTTCGGCCCCACGAACGTGGAGATCCAAGCCGTTTCGACCGCAGTCGACCTCGGGGACGCCGGCGAGGCCCTCGACCTGTCCAAGGGACTTCAAGCGGACGGCTTGTCCACCGAGCGGCAGGCGCGCCTGCTGATGGACATGGGCCGGGCCCACGCACAGCGCCGCCAGCACGCGGATGCCCTGGACTGCCTGCTGCGCGCCGAGGAACTGGCACCTGAGATGATCCGCACCCACCTCGCAGCCCGGACGGCCATCAGGGACCTCATGCTCAGCGCGGGCCGCACCGCATCCGACGAACTGCGCGCCCTCGCCGAACGCACCGACAGCCTCGCTTGAGAGCGAAGACCCGTTGAGGGCACCGGTGCGGCCGGCCGACTTGAGGACTTGACCGAACCGGAGGACTGGTCGGGGGCTCCATGGCCGCTCGTTTCGGGCTGTCGCACCAATTGGCCAGCATCGAGAACATCAAGGCCATGAGCACGGGGCCGTCCAGACCTTTCAGCCGGTGACCAAGGAGCGAGCACGCGTGGGCGACAAGCAGCAGACCATCGCCGAGGATCAGTGGCGCATGACCAAGCTGGTCTGGGACTACCACCTCATGGGCCACCAGCTCCGTCCGGTCGACGTGGCAATCGGCCTCGGTAGCCATGACCTGGGCGTCGCCCAAGCCACCGCCGACCTCTACCACCGAGGACTGTTCCCGACCCTGGTCTTCACCGGCGGCAACAGCCCCACCACGAGGAACCCTTTCCCTCGTGGCGAGGCCGTCCACTTCCGCGAGCACGCCCTCGAACTCGGCGTTCCGGACGAGGCGATCCTCGTCGAGCCGAACGCCGCGAACACGGGCCAGAACATCACCCTCACCCGCGACCTTCTGGCCTCGGCCGGCATCGTCCCCACAACGGTGATGCTGATTTCCAAGCCCTACATGGAGAGGCGCTCCTTCGCCACCGCCCGCAAACTGTGGCCCGACGTCGAGATCATCTGCGCATCCGAACCGCTGGAGCTGGACGACTACGTCAAGAGCATCGGCGACGAGAAGCTCGTGATCGACATGCTCGTCGGCGACCTCCAGAGAGTGATCGAGTACCCCCGGCAGGGCTTCGCCATCTTCCAGGACGTACCAGAGGACGTACGCACCGCATACGAATCCCTCATCCACGACGGCTTCACCAGCCGTCTCATCACCCCCTGAGCAGCCGAGACACCTGACCACTTCCCACCTCTCCCTGATCAACGTTTGGTGCGGGTATCAGCCCAAGACGGCCGCCGGACGCCAAGCCGGGAGGAGCTCGTAGCGATCTGCTGCGTCTGGGGGCTCCGCAGGGGGGGTGGTCGGCATTTCGTGCAGGTAGCCGGGCCCCCGGCGGTGGGCCAGGCCGTGGGCGGGCCCGGCCCCCGGCAGGCCATGGCCCGGTCCCTCGCCTCATCGCTGAGGGAGCCGCTCCGCTTCTCCTGCCCCGTGACCGTTCTTTTGGGGGCTTCCCGGCAGTCTTTCGGCTTTCCGGGGCGGGACGGGCTGTCAAGGGTCGCCGAAGGCGATCACGCAGTGACGCG
>NZ_JBEZKZ010000128.1:0-10592 GCF_040651895.1 Streptomyces sp. NPDC048352 | reverse complement strand
CCGGGTGCGGGGAGCCACCCGCCCCGGCCCGCCGGACGAGCGCATTGGGTGTGGGCGGCGCCGACATGCGACGATGTGCGGCATGTCGCAGCCGCCCACCAACCGGAGTTCGGCAACACCGCCGGCGCGCCCGGACGCGTCCATGTCGCTGCTGACCCACGTCATGGACCACAGCCTGGACGAGGGCTATGCGGAAGCCGCGGCACGGCGCGAGGCGGACGGTACGGCGGGGCTGCCCCGTACCCTCAAGGCCAAGCTGGCGCTCGCCGCCGGCCTGGTGATCGCCGCCATGGTCGTCACGCTCGGCGCGGCGCAGGCGCGGGTGGCGGCGCCGGTGCTGGCCAAGGAGCGCCAGGAGCTGATCGACCGGGTGCGGCGCGCCGGTGATCACGCGGACGGGCTGGAGCGCGACATGGAGCGGCTGCGCACCGAGGTCGCGGACCGGCAGCGCGCCGCGCTGAAGCAGCAGGTCGGAGAGCGTGGCCGGCTGGTGGAACTGCTGGCGGGTGCAACCGAGGTGCGCGGTCCCGGCGTCAAGCTGGTGGTGGACGATGCCAAGGGCGCCTCGTCGGGCGGCGGTGGCGGCCCGCGCGAGAGCGCCGGGTTCTCGAACACCGGCCGGGTGCGCGACCGGGACATGCAGCGGATCGTCAACGGGCTCTGGCAGGCGGGTGCGGAAGCCGTCTCGATCAACGGGCAGCGGCTGACGGCGCTGTCGGCGATCCGGGCCGCGGGCGACGCGATACTGGTCGACAACAAGCCGCTGGTGCCCCCCTACGAGGTCCTCGCGGTGGGCGACGGGAAACGGCTCGGGACCGCGTTCCAGGACTCCGTCGACGGGCAGTACCTGCACGTCCTCCAGGAGAGCTACGGGATCCGCTACAGCCTGACCCCGATGGACGAGGTACGGCTGCCGGCCGCGTCGAGCCTGACCGTCCGCACAGCCACAGCAGAAGAGCCGAAGAAGGGTGCATCGTGATCGCGGTACTGGGCCTCTTGGCCGGAGTGGTGGCCGGGCTTCTGGTCCGGCCCGAGGTGCCGGCCGTGGTGGAGCCGTATCTGCCGATCGCCGTGGTCGCCGCGCTCGACGCGGTGTTCGGCGGCCTGCGCGCGATGCTGGACGGCATCTTCGTCGACAAGGTCTTCGTGGTGTCCTTCCTGTCGAACGTGGTCGTCGCCGCGCTGATCGTCTTCCTCGGCGACAAGCTGGGCGTCGGCTCCCAGCTGTCGACGGGCGTGGTCGTCGTCCTCGGCATCCGGATCTTCTCCAACGCCGCGGCCATCCGCCGGCACGTCTTCCGGGCGTGAGGCCGATGAGCACGCAGAACACCCCGCCCGGTGAGCCGGAGGTCCCCGGGCAGCACGGGTCCCCGGCCGGCGCGCCCCGGCCGCAGGAGCCCCGGCAGGAGCCCGGCCCGGCCGGGCCGGAGGAGACCGGCCGGCAGCGGCTGGCCGCCGGGCTGTGGCCGCCGCGGTTCAGCCGGGCCCAACTGATCGTCGCGCTGCTGCTGTTCGTCCTGGGCCTCGGCCTCGCGATCCAGGTCCGCTCGAACAGCGACTCCAGCGCCCCGCTGCGCGGCGCCCGCCAGGAGGACCTGGTCCGCATCCTCGACGAGCTGGACGGGCGGACCCAGCGCCTGGAGGACGAGAAGCAGCGGCTGGAAGACCAGCGCAAGGAGCTGCAGAGCAGCTCCAACCAGGCCGAGGAGGCGCGTCGGCAGACGGTGGAGAAGGAGCGTCAACTGGGCATCCTGGCGGGTACGGTGGCAGCACAGGGCCCGGGCATCACGCTGCGGATCACCGACACCAAGGGCCAGGTGCGGTCCGACCAGCTGCTGGACACCCTCCAGGAGCTGCGGGCGGCCGGGGCCGAGGCGATCCAGATCAACGGTGTGCGTGTCGTGGCGGGGTCGTACTTCTCGGACGAGGGCGGCGGGGTCGGCATCGACGGTAAGAAGATCACACAACCCTATGAATTCAGGGTGATCGGCAAACCGCAGGATCTGGAGCCGGCGCTGAACATCCCGGGCGGTGTCGTGCAGACCATGGAGAAGGAACAGGCCACGGTCGCCGTCACACGGTCGGCGAAGATCGTTGTGGACGCCTTGCGGGCTGCGAAGCAGCCTGACTACGCTCGGTCGTCATCGCCGTGATGAGGGATGCGACGTGGACAGGCTCACGCGGGCCGACGCCTGCGGGGGGTCGACGCACGGAAGTCGCCGTGCGTGGTGGAAACTGTCTGGTGGTTACGGACGTTGTCAGAATGTCCGGGTCGGCAGGTGTGTGCATGCAGAGTTCGTCCTGCCCCACGGGCGGGTCTGTTTCGGTCAAGGGGAATCGCCCGTGAAGTTGTTTGAGAAGTTGTTCGGCAAGAAGAAGAACGAGGAAAGCGGTGCGGCACGGCACCGCGCGGGGCAGCCGGAAGCGGAAGGGCAGGGCGACAGGCCCCTCTTCCGCGACGAGGTGGCCGGCCCGGGTGACGCGGGGGCGCGCGGCGCGTCGTCCGTTGACCCCGCTGGTTCCGGACGCATAGGTTTCGGTGACCCATCAGCCTCAAGTGCGGGTGGAGGGTACGCCTCTGACCCGTATGCCACCAGTGCCTCCGCGGGGCAGCCGCGGCGCGAGGAGCCGTCCATGTCGGCCGAGCAGACGTGCGGCAGGTGCGGGCACCGCAGCGATGCGGCGAGCCGTTTCTGCTCCAACTGCGGGGCGCCGCTGCGGCCGGGTCTGACGCCGGAGCGCGCTTCGGAGACCACGTCCACCATCTCGATCTCGGGCCTGGAGGCCTACGAGGCCGAGGGTTCGGGCCAGCACGCTCCGTCCTCGCTGTCCCCCGAGGCCCAGGCCGCGGTGGAGGCGCTGCCCCCCGGTTCCGCCCTGCTCATCGTGCGGCGCGGACCCAACTCGGGCAGCCGCTTCCTGCTGGACGGCGAACTGACCACGGCGGGCCGGCATCCGCAGAGCGACATCTTCCTGGACGACATCACCGTCTCCCGCCTGCATGTCGAATTCCGCCGGAGCCCGGAGGGCGGCTTCACCGTCTCCGACGTGGGCAGCCTCAACGGCACGTACGTGAACCGCGAGCCGATCGACTCCGTCGCCCTGCACAACGGCGACGAGGTGCAGATCGGCAAGTACCGGCTGTGCTTCTACGCGAGCCTGCGGGGCGCCTGACCCCCTCGGACACCGTCCGGGGGGCACCCCACCCCCGGACACCCCCGGGGGGACCCCAGGGAAGGTTCCATGCTGCGTACCCCGACGGGCGGCGCCTCGAAGAACGGCGCCGCCGGCTCGTCCCGGCAGCTGGTCAGCATCGGCATGGTGCTGACCATGCTGCGCGACGAGTTCCCCGAAGTGACGATTTCCAAGATCCGCTTCCTGGAGGCGGAGGGGCTCGTCGAGCCCAGACGCACACCTTCCGGATACCGCAAGTTCAGCACGGACGACGTGGAGCGGCTCGGGCGCATCCTGCGCCTGCAGCGCGACCACTACCTGCCGCTGAAGGTCATCCGGGAGCAGCTCGACGCGCTCGACCGCGGTGAGCAGATCCGCATCCCCGCACCCGCGGCGCACGGGGAGTCCGTGGATCCCGCGGGTGCCCCCGCGGTCGGCGGGGAGGCGGGCGGGGAGCGGCCGACGGTGGCCCGGGTCGGCCGGGCCGAGCTGCTCGCCGCCGCCGAGGTGGACGAGGTCCAGCTCGTGGAGTGGGAGTCGTACGGGCTCATCTCCGAGGCCCCCGGCGGCGGGTTCGACGCCGAGACCGTCACCGTGGCCCGGCTGATCGCGGAACTGGGCCGGTTCGGGCTCGAGCCCCGCCATCTGCGGGCCATGAAGGCGGCGGCGGACCGGGAGGCCGGTCTGGTGGAGCAGCTCGTGGCCCCGCTGCGCCGCCACCGCAACCCGCAGACCCGGGCGCACGCCGAAGCCACGATGAAGGAGCTCGCAGGGCTGTCCGTACGGCTCCACGAGGCCCTGGTCCGGACCGCTCTCGGGGTCCGTCCGCACTGATCCGACGGGTCCGGGGGAGCCCCGACTACCCAAACCTGCCGAGCACGTCCTAGGGTTGCTGTGTGAACGAGCTCGACGTTGTGGGTGTCCGGGTGGAAATGCCCTCCAACCAACCGATCGTGCTCCTGCGTGAAGTGGGAGGCGACCGGTACCTCCCCATCTGGATCGGTCCTGGGGAGGCGACCGCCATTGCCTTCGCGCAGCAGGGCATGGCCCCTGCCCGGCCGCTGACGCACGACCTGTTCAAGGACGTGCTGGAGGCGGTCGGTGAGGAGCTCACCGAGGTCCGGATCACGGATCTGCGGGAGGGCGTCTTCTACGCGGAACTGGTCTTCGCCAGTGGAGTCGAGGTGAGCGCGAGGCCGTCGGACGCCATAGCGCTGGCCCTGCGGACGGGAACGCCGATCTACGGCAGTGACGGCGTCCTCGACGACGCAGGCATCGCGATTCCCGACGAGCAGGAGGACGAGGTGGAGAAGTTCCGCGAGTTCCTCGACCAGATCTCCCCCGAGGACTTCGGAACGGGCCCCCAGTAGTCCCGCCGAAGGCCGCGCGGCTCACCGGGAACTGTCAGCCCATTCGAGTAGCCTTTCCCGGCAGCGGGGTACGGGAAACCACTCTCAGGGTGATTATCACTCGGCGTGCCGAGTGTGGCGATCGTTGACGCACCCCTGGTCACTGCCTACCTTCGAGGTGGCAGGTCAAGGACGGAGGGTCGGCGTGAGGATCACGGGCGACGGTACGACCGGGGGCACCCCCGCGCGGAGCGACGGTGGGCCGTACCCGCTGCACGGCGGCGCGGCGGGATCCGCGCACCGTCAGCCGGCGTCCCCGCCGGTCGGGCCGGTGGGTGAGGGCCCGGCGCCCGAGGAGGTCGGCTACCGCGGGCCGACGGCGTGCGCGGCCGCCGGGATCACGTACCGCCAACTGGACTACTGGGCCCGCACCGGGCTCGTGGAGCCGAGCGTCCGGCCCGCGTACGGGTCGGGGACCCAGCGCCTGTACAGCTTCCGCGACGTGGTCGTCCTCAAGATCGTCAAGCGCTTCCTGGACACCGGGGTGGCGCTCCAGAACATCCGCACCGCCGTCCAGCACCTGCGGGACCGCGGCTTCCGCGACCTCGAGCGCATGACGCTGATGAGCGACGGCGCGACCGTGTACGAGTGCACCTCGCCGGACCAGGTCGTGAGCCTCCTCCAGGGCGGCCAGGGCGTCTTCGGCATCGCGGTGGGCGTCGTGTGGCGCGACGTCGAGAACGCGCTCTCCCAGCTGCACGGGGAGCGCGTGGACACGGGGGAGACCCTGGTCGGCCACAATCCCGCCGACGAGCTGGCCGCGCGGCGCAACCGGGCCGTCTGACCCGGATGCCGCCGGGCGCGCCGGCACCACGGCGTTGTCAGTGGCATGGGGCAGCATCGGTGCTGTGAGAGCCGCACCGACCATCCTGCACCTGGACATGGATGCCTTCTACGCCGCCGTGGAACAGGCGTCGAAGCCCAGCCTGCGCGGGAAGGCCGTGATCGTCGGCGGCCTCGGCCCGCGCGGGGTGGTGGCCACCGCCTCCTACGAGGCCCGGCGGTTCGGGGTGCATTCGGCGATGCCGACCGCGCAGGCCCGCCGGCTCTGCCCGAACGGCGCCTACCTGATCCCGCGCTTCAGCCTCTACCGCGAGGTCAGCGATCTCGTCATGGGCCTGCTGCGGGAGCTGTCGCCGCTGGTCGAGCCGCTCAGCCTGGACGAGGCCTTCGTGGACCTGGAGGCGGGCGGAGCGGCCTTCGACGCGGCGGGCGCCCGCGCCACCGGCGAGCGGCTGCGCGCGGACATCAGGGCCGCCACCGGGCTCAGCGGCTCGGTGGGCCTGGCCGGCTCCAAGATGCTGGCCAAGGTGGCCTCGGAGGAGGCCAAGCCCGACGGGCTGCTGCTGATCGAGCCGGGGACCGAGCGGGAGCTGCTTGCACCCATGTCGGTGCGCACCCTGCCGGGGGTGGGGCCGGCCACCGGGGAGCACCTGCGGCGCGCCGGGATCACCACCGTGGGGGAGCTGGCCGAGGCCGGCGAGGACGAACTGGTGCGGATGGTGGGCCGGGCGCACGGGGTGGGCCTCTACCGGATGGCGCTCGGGCTGGACGACCGCCCGGTGGTCGCCGAGCGGGACGCTAAGTCCGTGTCGGTGGAGGACACCTTCGACGTGGACCTGCACGACCGGGTCCGGATCCGGTACGAGGTGCAGCGGCTCGCCGACCGCTGCGTGGGCCGGCTGCGCGGGGCGGGGCACTCGGGGCGGACCATCGTCCTCAAGGTCCGCCGGTACGACTTCTCGACGCTGACCCGCTCCGAGACGCTGCGGGGGCCGACCGACGACCCGGCGGTGGTGCGCGAGGCGGCCGCACGGCTGCTGGAGGGCGTGGACACCACCGGCGGGGTGCGGCTGCTTGGGGTGGGGGTGACGGGGCTGGCGGACTACACCCAGGAGGACCTGTTCGCCCACGCGCTGGCCGCCGCCGGGGAAGAGGCGGAGGGGGTGGCTCCGGAGCCTTCCGGGGCCGGTGGGAGCGGCTCGGCTGCGGCCGGGAGCGCGGGGCCGCCGGAGGGGGCCCCGGCAGCCCCGGAGGCCGAGCAGGCGCCTCCCGTACGGCACTGGGCGGCAGGGAGCGACGTACGGCACGCGGTGTACGGGCCGGGGTGGGTGCAGGGCAGCGGGGTCGGACGGGTGACCGTGCGGTTCGAGCAGCCCGGATCGCCCCCCGGCCGGGTCCGTACCTTCCGGCTGGACGACCCGGACCTGGAGGCCTCCGATCCGCTGCCCCTCGTCGGTGACGGCTAGGCGGTGTCCTGGGGGCGGGGGTGCTGGAAGTCGGAGGGGAGCGCCACGTCCAGCCCGTAGTGGTGGTAGAGCTGGAGCTCCTGTTCGGGCGAGAGGTGGCGGCCGACCCCGAAGTCGGGGGCGTCCTTGATCAGGGAGCGGTCGAAGGGCACGCGCAGGGCGTCGTCCACCACCTCGCTGGGTTCCAGGGGGACGAAGGCGTCGCGTCCGAAGAGGCCGGTCCGGACGGCTGCCCACTCCGGGACGCCCGTGGCGTCGTCGAGGTAGACCTCGTCCACGGTGCCGATCTTGGCGCCGTTGCGGTCGAACGCCTTGCGGCCGATCAGGCTGCGGGGATCGATGTCGGTCTGCACGGTCCCTCCGTACGGTCGCAGTGCGCACAGCTCGTGCGTAATGACTACGAAAGTGCATATTTGGAGAGGGGGCCACTCGAGGGAGGGTCGAGATCCTCGCTGGTAGGCTGGGTGACGGCTGTTGACCCTGTGCGGGAGAGTCCTCCGAGTGAGTACGACGGAGGCGCCGAAGGAGCAAATCCTCCCCGGAATCTCTCAGGCATACGTACCGCACGGACGAGGCCACTCTGGAAAGCAGGGGCAGGTGCCGGGCCCGCAGTGCCGGCTCCTCCCCTCACCGACGGTGAAAGCCGGAGCTCACGGGCGAACCCCGCGACTCCGGTGAAGCTCTCAGGTTGAGATGACAGAGGGGGAGGCCGTCCGGGTGCCCGCGCCGTGGTGCCCCTCGCAGGTCATACGACCAGGAGGCCTCCGTTATGACCGCCAACCGCATTCCGCTCTCCCAGCTCGAGCGGGGCATCCCCTTCGAGCAGCGTCACATCGGCCCGGACGCCGAAGCGCAGGCCAAGATGCTCGCCCAGGTGGGCTACGGCTCCCTCGACGAGCTCACCGCCGCCGCCGTACCGGATGTGATCAAGACCGCCGAGGCGCTGAACCTGCCCGAGGCGCGGACCGAAGCCGAGGTGCTGGCCGAGCTGCGCTCGCTCGCCGACCGCAACCAGGTGCTGTCCTCCATGATCGGTCTGGGCTACTACGGCACCTTCACCCCGCCGGTGATCCTGCGCAACGTCATGGAGAACCCGGCCTGGTACACCGCGTACACGCCGTACCAGCCGGAGATCTCGCAGGGCCGCCTCGAGGCGCTGCTGAACTTCCAGACCCTCGTCGCCGACCTGACCGGTCTGCCGACCTCGGGCGCCTCCCTGCTGGACGAGGGCACCGCGGCCGCCGAGGCCATGTCCCTGGCCCGCCGCGTGGGCAAGGTCAAGGGCGGGGTCTTCCTCGTCGACGCCGACGCGCTGCCGCAGACCATCGCCGTGATCGAGACCCGCGCCGAGCCCACGGGCGTCGAGGTCGTCGTCGCGGACCTGTCCGAGGGCATCCCGGCCGAGATCGCCGAGCGCGGTGTCTTCGGCGTGCTGCTCCAGTACCCGGGCGCCTCCGGCGCCGTTCGCGCGATCAAGCCGGTCATCGACCAGGCGCACGAGCTCGGCGCGATCGTCACCGTCTCCGCCGACCTGCTCGCGCTGACCCTCCTGACCTCCCCGGGCGAGCTGGGCGCGGACATCGCCGTCGGCACCACCCAGCGCTTCGGCGTCCCGATGGGCTTCGGCGGCCCGCACGCCGGCTACATGGCCGTCCAGGCCAAGCACGCCCGCTCGCTGCCCGGCCGCCTCGTCGGCGTCTCCGTGGACGCGGACGGCAACAAGGCCTACCGCCTGGCCCTCCAGACCCGCGAGCAGCACATCCGCCGCGAGAAGGCCACCAGCAACATCTGCACCGCGCAGGTGCTGCTCGCCGTCATGGCCGGCATGTACGCCGTCTACCACGGCCCGGACGGCCTGCGCACGATCGCCCGCCGCACCCACCGCTACGCCGCGCTGCTCGCCGCGGGCCTGACGGCCGGCGGGATCGAGCTGGTGCACGGCTCCTTCTTCGACACGCTCACCGCCCGGGTGCCCGGCAAGGCCGCCGAGGTCGTCGCCGCCGCCCGCGAGAACGGCGTCAACCTCCACCAGGCCGACGCCGACCACGTCTCGCTCTCCTGCGACGAGACCACCCGCCGCGCCGACCTCGAAGCCGTCTGGGCCGCCTTCGGCGTCACGGCCGACATCGAGGCCCTGGACGAGGCCACCGCCGACGCGCTGCCCGAGGCCCTGCTGCGCTCGGACGCGTACCTGACCCACCCGGTCTTCCACCAGCACCGCTCCGAGACGGCGATGCTGCGCTACCTGCGCAAGCTCTCCGACAAGGACTACGCGCTGGACCGCGGCATGATCCCGCTCGGCTCCTGCACGATGAAGCTCAACGCGACCACCGAGATGGAGCCGGTCACCTGGCCCGAGTTCGGCCAGCTGCACCCCTTCGCGCCGATCGAGCAGGCCCAGGGCTACGCCACGCTCATCACCGAGCTGGAGGAACGTCTCTGCGAGGTCACCGGCTACGACAAGGTCTCCCTCCAGCCGAACGCCGGCTCCCAGGGCGAGCTCGCCGGCCTGCTGGCGGTGCGCGCCTACCACCGCGCGAACGGTGACGAGCAGCGCACCATCTGCCTCATCCCGTCCTCCGCGCACGGCACCAACGCCGCCAGCGCCGTGATGGCCGGCATGAAGGTCGTCGTCGTCAAGACCGCCGACGACGGCGAGGTGGACGCGGAGGACCTGCGCGCCAAGATCGAGCAGTACCGCGACGAGCTCTCCGTGCTCATGATCACCTACCCGTCGACGCACGGTGTGTTCGAGGAGCACGTCGCCGACATCTGCGCCCAGGTGCACGAGGCCGGCGGCCAGGTCTACGTGGACGGCGCCAACCTGAACGCCCTGGTGGGCCTGGCCAAGCCGGGACACTTCGGCGGCGACGTCTCGCACCTGAACCTGCACAAGACCTTCTGCATCCCGCACGGCGGCGGCGGCCCGGGCGTCGGCCCGGTCGGCGTCCGGGCCCACCTGGCCCCGTACCTGCCGAACCACCCGCTCCAGGCGACCGCCGGCCCGGAGACGGGCGTCGGCCCGATCTCGGCCGCGCCGTGGGGCTCGGCGGGCATCCTGCCGATCTCCTGGTCGTACGTGCGCCTGATGGGCGGCGAGGGCCTCAAGCGCGCCACCCAGGTGGCGGTGCTCGGTGCCAACTACATCGCCAAGCGCCTGGAGCCGCACTACCCGGTGCTCTACACCGGCCCGGGCAACCTGGTCGCCCACGAGTGCATCATCGACCTTCGTCCGCTGTCGAAGGCGACGGGCGTGAGCGTGGACGACATCGCCAAGCGCCTGATCGACTACGGCTTCCACGCGCCGACCATGTCCTTCCCGGTGGCCGGCACGCTGATGATCGAGCCGACGGAGTCCGAGGACCTCGCCGAGATCGACCGCTTCTGCGACGCGATGATCGCCATCCGCGCCGAGGTCGAGCGCGTCGCGGGCGGCGAGTGGCCGGCGGACGACAACCCGCTGGCCAACGCCCCGCACACGGCCGCGGCCCTGGGCGGCGAGTGGAACCACCCGTACAGCCGTGACGAGGCCGTCTTCCCGGGCGGCGTCTCGGCCGCCGAGAAGTACTGGCCTCCGGTGCGCCGGATCGACGGGGCCTTCGGCGACCGCAACCTCGTCTGCTCTTGCCCGCCGCTGGACGAGTACGACAACTGAGCCGCCGGCGGGCGGGCCCGGGGTGCGCATCGCTCCCGGCGAGCGCCTGGGCGGGGCCGACGTAGGCTGATCCCGAGCCCCACCGCAACCGCACCTCGTAACCCC
>NZ_JBEZKZ010000127.1:0-11534 GCF_040651895.1 Streptomyces sp. NPDC048352 | reverse complement strand
CCGGCTCGGCCGGAGACGACCCCGCCGACGGCGGCTGCACCGGCGGCGCCCCGTCCCCTGCCCCGTCCCCCACGCCCGTGCCCGGCCGGCCGGCCGGGCCGCCACCGGATCCGCCCGCCCCGGGCGGGCCCACCGCCTCCGCCGACCCCGCCGGATGCACCGGCACCCGTACGACCAGCCCGCAGGAGCCGCAGCCCACCTCGGGGTGCGGCCAGTCGCTGTCGCGCCCGCAGACCCCGCAGCGCACCGTCACCCAGGCGTCGGACCAGTTGCGGTGGGTGATCGGAACGGCCGGCGCCACCAGATCCAGGGGCGGCGCGACGGGACTCCCGCAGGCGCAGGGATAGACGGGGACGCTGTAGCCGTTCTCCCGCCGGCACGAGGGGCAGCGCACCGGTACCGCTTCCGCCATGAGACCTGGACCCCCTCCGTCGCTGTGCGTGGGTCCATGCTCCACCACCGGCGACCGCCGGGCGAGGCGGACCGACGGATTCACGCCGATCCGGCCCCCGCCCCCGGGCATTTGTACAACTCGCCGAACGCGATGCGGCTTTTGGTGGGTTCCGGGGTGCCTTACCGCCTTGACGAGCGCGAAGACGCGCCTTAGCTTGTTCCGTATAGCAGAACAATAATTCCGGATGACGGAAAAGTCTGACCGCCAGACCCGCAGGAGAACCTGATGCCTCGTATGACAGCCGCCGCTGCCGCAGTTGAGATCCTCAAGCTCGAGGGTGTCGAACAAGCGTTCGGCGTGCCCGGTGCTGCGATCAACCCGTTCTACCGCGAGCTCAAGAACGTGGGCGGCATCGCGCACACGCTGGCCCGCCACGTCGAGGGCGCCTCGCACATGGCCGAGGGCTACACCCGCGCCAAGGCGGGCAACATCGGCGTCTGCATCGGTACCTCGGGCCCGGCCGGCACCGACATGATCACCGGCCTGTACTCCGCCATCGCGGACTCGATCCCGATCCTGTGCATCACCGGTCAGGCTCCGGTCTCGAAGCTCCACAAGGAGGACTTCCAGGCCGTCGACATCGCCTCCATCGCCAAGCCCGTCACCAAGGCCGCCACCACGGTCCTGGAGGCCGCGCAGGTCCCCGGTGTCTTCCAGCAGGCCTTCCACCTGATGCGCTCCGGCCGTCCCGGCCCGGTCCTGATCGACCTGCCGATCGACGTCCAGCTGACGGAGATCGAGTTCGACCCCGAGACCTACCAGCCGCTGCCGGTCTACAAGCCGCAGGCCAGCCGCGCCCAGGCCGAGAAGGCCATCCGGTTCCTGCTGGAGTCGGAGCGCCCGCTGATCGTCGCCGGTGGCGGCATCATCAACGCCGACGCCTCCGACCTGCTGGTCGAGTTCGCCGAGCTGACGGGCGTCCCGGTCATCTCCACCCTGATGGGCTGGGGCACCATCCCGGACGACCACGAGCTGGCCGCCGGCATGGTCGGTGTGCAGACCGCCCACCGCTACGGCAACGCGACGTTCCTCGAGTCGGACTTCGTCTTCGGCATCGGCAACCGCTGGGCCAACCGTCACACCGGTTACAACCTCGAGGCCTACACCAAGGGCCGCAAGTTCGTCCACGTCGACATCGAGCCCACCCAGCTGGGCAAGATCTTCGCCCCGGACTTCGGCATCGCCTCCGACGCCAAGGTCGCCCTCGAGCTCTTCATCGAGGTCGCCAAGGAGCTCAAGGCCGAGGGCAAGCTGCCCGACTTCTCCGCCTGGGCCGCCTCCGCGCAGGAGCGCAAGGCCACCCTGCAGCGCCGTACGCACTTCGAGAACATCCCCATGAAGCCGCAGCGCGTCTACGAGGAGATGAACAAGGTCTTCGGCCCGGAGACCCGCTACGTCACCACCATCGGCCTCTCCCAGATCGCGGCCGCGCAGTTCCTGCACGTCTACAAGCCGCGCCACTGGATCAACTGCGGCCAGGCCGGCCCGCTCGGCTGGACCATCCCGGCCGCCATCGGTGCCGCCACCGCGGACCCGCAGACCCCGATCGTCGCCCTGTCCGGCGACTACGACTTCCAGTTCATGATCGAGGAGCTGGCGGTCGCCGCCCAGCACAAGGTCCCCTACGTCCACGTCCTCGTGAACAACGCCTACCTGGGCCTGATCCGCCAGGCGCAGGGCGGCCTCGGCATCAACTTCGAGGTCAACCTCGAGTTCGAGAACATCAACACCCCGGAGATCGGCGTCTACGGCGTCGACCACGTCAAGGTCGCCGAGGGCCTGGGCGTCAAGGCGATCCGCGTCACCGACCCGGAGAAGCTGGGCGAGGCGTTCGAGCAGGCCAAGAAGCTGGCCGTCGAGCACCAGGTCCCGGTCGTGGTCGAGGCCATCCTGGAGCGCGTCACCAACATCGCGATGAGCAAGACGGTCGACATGAGCGACGTCACCGAGTTCGAAGAGCTCGCGACCGAGCCGGGCCACGCCCCGACCGCGATCAAGGCCCTCCAGGCCTGATCCCCACCGTACGCAGCGGCCCCCGCTCCTCCCGAGAAGGGAGGGGCGGGGGCCGTTTGGCGTTGCCGGGGCGGGGCGGGGCGGGGGTTTGCGGGGGCGGGGGCCCCTGGGGCGGCCTCAGGGAGGGTCGGGGGTTTCCCGTCAGTCCCATCGTCCTTCCGGTTCGTGCCGGCCCGTCAAGGGCGCTCACTTCGTTCGCGTCGCTACGCGATGGCCTTCGGCCACCCTTGACCGACCGACCCGCCCCGGAAAGCCGAAAGACTGCCGGGAAACCCCCGAAAGAACGGCACGGTTCAGGGGGGCGGGGCGGGTCTCTCAGAGAAGAGACGAGAGACCGGGCCCAGCCATCGGCCTTCCGGGCCCTCAGAAGCCGCGATCGGGGCCGGGGGCCCGGCCACCCCCACCGCACGCCGGCCTGATCGGCCTGGGGCCCCGAAGCGCCATGTCGCAGCGTCCGACGCCCCTCTGGGGCTGCTACCTGCACCACACGTTGATGAGAGTGGTCTTGGGACCCCACAGACGCCCGCCGGGAGAAGCACGTGGGGATCGGGGGCGGCCGTCGCTGCCGAACGGGCTCCTGATCGACGTGTGGTGCGGGTATCAGCCCCAGACGGCCGTCGGACGCCAAGCCGTGGGCGGCGCGTAGCGATCTGGCGCGCTCGGGTGCACCGCAGAAGGATCTGATCGCCATTCCGTGCGGGTAGCGGCCCCCCGGCCACCCGCCCGCGGGTACGCGACAAAGCGCCGAGTCACGGGACCGTCCGTGACTCGGCGCTCTGGTCTGACCGCCCGACGGTGCGAGGCTGGCGCGACAGGACGTTCGCACCACCGGGCGGAGTCAAAGGGTCTCCTCCTCGTACAGGGGACTCTGTGCGTGGCCCCTGTACGCGAGGAGTGGCTGGGACCGTGGCGGTCGGCGACGAGAACTCCGGCGTCGTCTCCCTCAGGTCAAGAGACGGGCCTCGGAACCCATTACCACCGCACTGGCTCGCACGCCCGCCACGGTCCTCGTCCTGCCCCCACCGCGTACCACCCCTCATCCGGGTCCGCGGTGCGGGCTCGGCACCCGGAACCTGACCTCCCGTCAGGCCCCCGGTGCAGCTTTTCGGCTCAGGCGTCGCGCAGGGCGCGGACGGCCTCCTCGACGCGGCGGCCGTAGTCGGCGTCCGCGGCGTGGAAGTGAGCCAGGTTCTTCTCGATGACGTCCTCGAGGGTGACCTGAGACAGGCCGCCGGCGATGTTCGCCACCAGACGCTGCTTCTCGGCCTCCGACATCAGGCGGTAGAGCTCACCGGCCTGGAAGAAGTCGTCGTCCTTGGTGTGGGCCGGGGCCTCGTGGGTGCCCGTGTAGCCGGAGACGGCCTTCGGGGCGCCCAGCGCCAGACCGGTCTCGGCCGGGCCCTGGTACGAGTTGGGCTCGTAGTTCTTGTCGTGGCGCGAGCCGTTGCGCAGCGCCATGACGCCGTCGCGGCCGTAGTTGTCGGCCTTCGTCGCCTTCGGGGCGTTGACCGGCAGCTGGGTGTGGTTCACACCGAGGCGGTAGCGCTGGGCGTCGGCGTACGCGAAGAGGCGGCCCTGGAGCATCTTGTCCGGCGAGGCGGTGATGCCCGGGACGAAGTTGTTCGGGGAGAACGCGGACTGCTCGACCTCGGCGAAGACGTTGTCCGGGTTGCGGTCGAGGACCAGGCGGCCCACGCGCTGCAGCGGGTAGTCGGCGTGCGGCCACACCTTGGTGAGGTCGAACGGGTTGAAGCGGTAGTCCGCGGCCTCGGCGGCCGGCATGATCTGGACGTAGAGGGTCCAGCTCGGGTTCACGCCGCGCTCGATCGCCTGGAGCAGGTCGGTCTGGTGCGAGTTGGCGTCCTTGCCGACGAGCTCGGCGGCCTGCTCGGCCGACAGGCAGCGGATGCCCTGGTTCGTCTTGAAGTGGTACTTGACGAAGAAGGCCTCGCCCTGGGCGTTGGTCCACTGGTAGGTGTGGGAGCCGTAGCCGTTCATGTGGCGGTAGGACGCCGGTATGCCGCGGTCACCCATCAGCCAGGTGATCTGGTGCGTCGCCTCGGGGGCGTGCGCCCAGAAGTCCCAGACGTTGTCCGGCTCCTGCTTGCCCGTGAAGGGGTCGCGCTTCTGGGAGTGGATGAAGTCGGGGAACTTGATCGGGTCCTTGATGAAGAACACCGGGGTGTTGTTGCCGACGAGGTCGTAGTTGCCCTCTTCGGTGTAGAACTTCAGGGCGAAGCCGCGCGGGTCGCGGACCGCGTCCGCGCCGCCGAGCGAGTCGGCGACGGTGGAGAACCGCAGGAAGGTCTCGGTCTTCTTGCCGACCGTGTTCAGGAACGCCGCGCTGGTGTACGCGGTGACGTCGTCGGTCACCTCGAAGTAGCCGTACGCGGCCGAGCCGCGGGCGTGCACCACGCGCTCCGGGATGCGCTCGCGGTTGAAGCGGGCGAGCTTCTCCAGGAGCTGCTGGTCCTGGATCAGGAGCGGGCCACCGACGCCGGCGGTGGCGGAGTTCTGGTTGTCGGCGACCGGGGCGCCGGACTCGGTCGTCAGCGTGCGCTTCGACATGGTGACCTTCCGTACGGGAAACTGCTGACGGAAATCGTCTTCCGTCATGCGGAACAGCCTAAATTCGGCGTGAACGCGACGTCAACAGTTTGTTGAAAACAATAAAAGAGGTGATCCGGACGGTGCCGGCGCTTGGGCGCGACAGGACAGGTGTCAGCACCGGCACCATCCGGAAACTCGGACCCCCTGGTGGGGGAGGGGCGGCCCGGGGCAGCGGGCCGCGGGGGATCAGATCTGGGCGCCGGAGAGGCGCTCGACCGCGCGCAGCAGGGCGGAGTGGTCCAGGCCGCCGTCACCCTGGGCGCGCAGCGAGGCGACCAGCTGGGCGACGACCGCGCCGACCGGCAGGGCCGCACCGACGTTGCGGGCGGCGTCGGTGACGATGCCCATGTCCTTGTGGTGCAGGTCGATCCGGAAACCGGGCTTGAAGTCGCGGTTCAGGAAGTTGTCCTTCTTGCGGGTCAGGACCGTGGAGCCGGCCAGACCGCCGTTGAGGACGTCCAGGGCGGCCTGGAGGTTCACGCCCGACTTCTCGAGGAAGACGACAGCCTCGGCGCACGCCTGGATGTTCACCGCGACGATGAGCTGGTTGGCGGCCTTCACCGTCTGGCCGGAGCCGTGCGGGCCGCACAGGACGATGGTCTTGCCGAGGGCCTCGAGGATCGGCAGGGCCGCGTCGAAGTCGGCCTGCTCGCCACCCACCATGATCGACAGGACGGCCTCGATCGCGCCGGCCTCGCCGCCGGACACCGGGGCGTCGATGACGCGGATGCCCTTCTCGGCGGCGTTCTTGGCGAGGTCGACCGAGGTCTGCGGGGTGATCGACGACATGTCGATGATCAGCGCGCCGGACTTGGCGTTCTCGAGGATGCCCTCGGGGCCGTAGTTGATCGCCTCGACCTGCGGGGAGGCGGGCACCATCGTGATGATCACGTCGGCGTCCTTGACGGCCTCGGCGATCGAGCCCGCGGCGGCGCCGCCGGCGGCGGCCAGGCGCTCCAGCTTGTCCTGCTCCAGGGTGAAGCCGGTGACCGAGTAGCCGGCCTTCAGCAGGTTCTCGGACATGGGGGAGCCCATGATGCCGAGGCCGATCCACGCAATCTTGGGGAGGTTGCTCATGATGAGGTCCTTCTCTTAATGCATTGGTACGAAAAGTGCGACAGGTGCCTGGGCGTTCGCCCGGACTTTGTCCTCTTACTTGGCGGCGCGGGCCTCGGCCGGCAGCCACTCGAAGGAGGCGGCGGCGTCGGCGGCCTTGTACTCCAGGCCGACAAAGCCCTGGTAGCCGGCCTTCTTGAGCTGGTCGAGGAGGTCCTCGAGGGGCAGCTCACCCGTGCCCGGGGCACCCCGGCCCGGCTTGTCCGCGATCTGGACGTGGCCGGTCTTGGCGGCGTACTTTTCGATGACCTCGGAGAGGTCCTCATCGTTCATCGCCAGGTGGTACAGGTCGAGCAGGAACTTGGCGTTCCCCAGACCGGTCGCCTCGTTCACCTTGTCCACGACCTCGATCGCGGACGGGGCGCTCACCAGGGGGTAGAGCGGCGACTCGGGCTTGTTGAGGGTCTCGATCAGGAGGATCGCACCCACGCGGTCGGCGGCCTGCGCCGCGACGACCAGGTTCTTCAGGGCCAGCTCGTCCTGGACGGCCGGGTCCACGCCTTCGACGCGGTTGCCGTACAGGGCGTTGAGCGCCTTGCAGCCCACCGAAGCGGCGAAGTCCGCCGCCACGTTGATGTTGGCGTTGAAGCGGTCCGACTCCTCACCGGGGACCGATACCGCGCCGCGGTCCGGGCCCGGCAGCTGGCCGGCGTAGAAGTTCAGGCCCACCAGCTGGGTGCCGGCGTCCTCAAGGGCTTTCTTGAGGGCGTCGAGCTCCTCCTGAGCGGGGGTGGGGGTCTCGATCCAGGGCCACCACAGCTCGACCGCGGTGAAGCCCGCCGCGGCCGCGGCCGCAGGGCGCTCCAGGAGCGGGAGTTCCGTGAAGAGGATCGACAGGTTCACATCGAAGCGCTGGTCCGAGTATCCCATGAGGGGTGTGCGCTCCTTCCGTATTGCGGAAGTTATTTTCTGCTTGATGGAAGACTGCAAGCCGAGCGGCGCACTTGTCAAGTGCGGACTCCCGAAATCTGCCGACCGCCGGGTAGCTTGACGGCGTGCGATTGAGAGTTGAGTTCACGACCGAGCCCTTCGACCTCGAAGAGGCCCCCGCCCATGCCGTGGCAGCCCGCGAGATCATCCAGAAGGCCCAGCTGGACGCGGTGGACGTCGGCCCGTTCGGCAACACCGCGGAGGGCGAGTCCGACCGGGTGCTGACCGCCGTGGCCGCGCTGCTGCGCGATTCGCTGGAGGCCGGCGCGACGCGTGTCTCGCTCCAGGTCAATGTGATCGGGGAGGACACCGCATGACCGAGCCCCGCGATCACCCCTTCGTCACCGCGGTCAAGCCGCTGGTGGACGCGATGGGCGGCGAGATGATGGATCCCGCCCTGGCGCAGCCCGACGACGTCGTGCTCGCCTGGGAGGGTCAGGACCTGCTGGCCGTACGCCTGCCCCAGCTGTCCGACTCGCTGGACCACATCCTCGCGGCGCTGGAGCGCCGGCACGGCGTACCGCTCGCACAGCTCGACCGGAAGGCCAAGCAGGACGTGGTGCGCATACTGGAGGCGCGGGGCGCCTTCTCCGTGCGGCACGGCGTGGAGACGGTCGCGGGCGCCCTCGGGGTGAGCCGCTTTACGGTGTACAACTACCTGAACCGGGACGCCGCCTCCCAGACGAGGCCCGGCAAGCCAGCCAAGAGTGAGGGCTGATTCACCCCGCGTGACGAGCCGCCGCCCGATTCACCCGGGCGGCGGCTTTTGTGTACGGGAAGTTTCAACAAAGTGTTGACGCCGTGTGGCCGAGGGCGTTAGCTATGCGCAGCCCGTCAAAGCAACAACAGGCCACGGAGGCCTACCGTGACTTCGAGTCCGACCCCGGGTCTCACCCGGTTCAACGCCTTGGACGACAGCGCGGCCACGGCCGAGCTGCACGAGGTGTGCGCCAGCGCCGCGTGGGGGAGCAAGATGCTCGCCCAGCGCCCCTTCGCCACCGCCGAAGCCCTCTTCGCCGCGAACGAGACCGCCATGGCGGAGCTCACCGCGCAGGACCTGGCCGAGGCGATGGGAGGCCACGCGCCGATCGGCCGCCCGAAGCCGGGAGACCCGACCTCCGCCCGCGAGCAGCGCGGCATGGCCGGTGCCTCGGAGGAGCTCAAGAACGAGCTCCTCGAACTGAACCTGGCGTACCAGGAGAAGTTCGGCCACGTCTTCCTCATCTGTGCCACCGGTGCGACCGGTGAGTTCATGCGGGACGCGGTCAAGGTCCGGATCGACAATTCGCCGGAGCAGGAGCGGGAGATCGCCCGCGGCGAACTGGTGAAGATCAACCGGATCCGCCTGACCCGACTCGTCGAACTCGCAGAAGGAGAGTGACCATGAGCACCGAGACCACCGCGTCGGTGTCCACCCACATCCTGGACACCAGCATCGGCCGCCCCGCCGAGGGCGTCGCCATCTCCCTGTCGGCCCGCGCGGGCCTGGACGGCGAGTGGGCGGCCCTGGGCGGCAGCGCCACCGACGCCGACGGGCGCTGCAAGGACCTGCCGGCCCTGCCGGAGGGCACCACACACGTGCGTCTCGACTTCGAGACCGAGACGTACTTTTCGAAGAAGCAAGCCGAGGCGCAGCAGGACGCCCCCCGCGTAAGGGACAGCGGTGCGTTCTTCCCCGAGGTAACGATCACCTTCGCGGTGAACCCGGGCGAGCACTACCACGTACCGCTGCTGCTCAACCCGTTCGGCTACTCCGTTTACCGAGGGAGCTAGCATGGCCACGATTCTGGGCCAGAACCAGTACGGCAAGGCAGAGAACCGCGTCGTCAAGATCACGCGGGACGGCGACACCCACCACATCAAGGACCTGAACGTCTCGGTCGCCCTCTCCGGCGACATGGACGACGTCCACTACTCCGGCTCGAACGCCAACGTCCTTCCGACGGACACCACCAAGAACACGGTGTACGCGTTCGCCAAGGAGTACGGCATCGAGTCCGCCGAGCAGTTCGGCATCCACCTGGCCCGCTGGTTCGTGAACAGCCAGGAGCCGATCCAGCGCGCGCGCATCCGGATCGAGGAGTACGCCTGGGACCGGATCGCCACCTCGGACGCCAACTCCAAGTTCATCGGCTCCGACGAGGTGAACCACTCCTTCGTCCGCAAGGGCATGGAGACCCGCGTCACCCAGATCACCTACGACGGCCAGAACTGGGAGGTCGTCTCCGGCCTCAAGGACCTGATCGTCATGAACTCCACCAACTCGGAGTTCTGGGGTTACGTGAAGGACAAGTACACGACCCTGCAGGAGGCGTACGACCGCATCCTGGCCACCCAGGTGTCGGGCCGCTGGCGCTTCAACTGGACCGACGACGAGCAGCGGATGCCCAACTGGGAGAAGTCCTACGCCGAGACCAAGAAGCACATGCTCCAGGCCTTCGCGGAGACCTACTCCCTGTCGCTGCAGCAGACCCTGTACCAGATGGGTTCGCGCATCATCAACCACCGTTCGGAGATCGACGAGGTCCGCTTCTCGCTCCCGAACAAGCACCACTTCCTCGTCGACCTGGAGCCCTTCGGCCTCAAGAACGACAACGAGGTCTACTTCGCCGCGGACCGCCCGTACGGTCTGATCGAGGCGACGGTCCTCCGCGACGGCGCCGACGCCCGTATCCCCGTGGACATGACCAACCTCTAAAGCACGGCGCGCGCGTCCCGGGGCTCCGCAGTGGCCCCGGGGCGCGACACCCCCCAGCTTCCTGAATCGGCACCCGGACGCAACACACGGGGCGGCAGTACTGTCAGCTGTCAAGGCCCCCGGCTCCGGCACTCAAATCCCCTGGGTTTTGCCGTGCCCGCACCGCCACTGAAAGCACGAGGAAGTCCCATGGCAGCATCGGCAGCCCTTGACGGCGCAGTAGAGCGCATCGTCATCGCGAACTGTGCGATCGCGACCGTCGACGCGAACGACACCGAGTACGCCTCGGGTCACATCGTCATCGCCGGCAACAAGATCGAGTCCATCGGCGCGGGCAAAGCCCCCGAGAACCTCGAGAACGTCGTCCGCCGCATCGACGGCACCGGGCACCTCGTGACTCCCGGTCTGGTCAACACGCACCACCACTTCTACCAGTGGATCACGCGCGGCCTGGCCACCGACCACAACCTCTTCAACTGGCTCGTCGCGCTGTACCCGACGTGGGCGCGCATCGACGAGCAGATGGCGTACTCCGCGGCCCAGGGCTCCCTGGCCGCGATGGCCCGCGGCGGTGTCACCACCGCGATGGACCACCACTACGTCTACCCCAGGAACTCCGGCGACCTCTCCGGCGCGATCATCCGCGCCGCGTCCGAGATGGGCGTCCGCTTCACCCTCGCCCGCGGCTCCATGGACCGCAGCGAGAAGGACGGCGGCCTGCCCCCGGACCACGCCGTCGAGACCCTCGAGGGCGCCCTGGCCGACACCGAGGCGACCGTCAAGAAGTACCACGACGCCTCCTTCGACGCGATGACGCAGGTCGCCGTCGCCCCGTGCTCCCCCTTCTCGGTCTCCACCGAGCTGCTGAAGCAGGGCGCCGAGCTGGCCCGCCGCCTCGGTGTGCGCATGCACACCCACGGCAGCGAGACGGTCGAGGAGGAGAAGTTCTGCCACGAGCTCTTCGGCATGGGGCCGACCGACTACTTCGAGTCGACCGGCTGGCTCGGCGAGGACGTGTGGATGGCGCACAGCGTCCACATGAACGACTCCGACATCGCCGCCTTCGCCCGTACCAAGACCGGTGTGGCGCACTGCCCCTCCTCCAACGCCCGGCTGGCCGCCGGCATCGCCCGGGTGCCCGACATGCTGAAGGCGGGTGTCCCGGTCGGCCTCGGCGTCGACGGCACCGCCTCCAACGAGTCCGGTGAGCTGCACACCGAGCTGCGCAACGCGCTGCTGATCAACCGCCTGAACCCGGTCCACCGCGAGGCCGCGCTCAACGCCCGCCAGTCGCTGCGACTCGGCACCTACGGCGGCGCCCAGGTCCTCGGCCGTGCCGACAACATCGGCTCGCTCGAGGTCGGCAAGTGCGCCGACCTGGTGCTGTGGAACCTGAGCACCTTCCTGCACTCCTCGATCGCCGACCCGGTCACCGCGCTGGTCTTCGGCGCGGCGGCCCCGGTGACGGCCTCGTTCGTCAACGGCAAGCAGATCGTGGAGAACAACCGGCTGCTCTTCGCCGACGAGGACGCGATCGCCGTGTCCACGCGGGAAGAGGCCCAGCGCCTCGCGCGCATCACCGCGCAGGGCTGATCCGCCCAGCGACCGCTGGGGGGAACCCCAGGAGTCCGGCCGGGGGGGACGGCCCCCGGCCGGCGGGCGCGGGGCCGCGGGGGGGGCGCGGCCCGCCCCCCCCCCCCCGCCGCCCCGGCC
>NZ_JBEZKZ010000126.1:0-12926 GCF_040651895.1 Streptomyces sp. NPDC048352 | reverse complement strand
GGTCCCGGCCCCGGTCCGGCCCGAGCGCGACCCCGCGGTCGGCGGCAGGCCCGGCCGCCAGGGCTGACCCGGGCGGCCGCCCGGAGAGCCGGGGGTGGACCCGGAGCCGGGTCGGCGACAAACTTGCACCGCTAGGTTCCGCCCCACGTGCCTGCCGGGAGGCCCCCTTGTCCGCGCCGTCTGCGCCGTCCGCGCCGAAGTCCCCGTTCGCCCCCACCGATCCGCTCGGCCTCGACGAGCTGCTCGGCCCCGAGGACCTCGCCGTCCGCGACACCGTCCGCTCCTGGGCCGCCGACCGGGTCCTGCCGCACATCGCCCAGTGGTACGAGGACGGCGAGCTCCCGCAGATCCGCGAGCTGGCCCGCGAACTCGGCGCCATCGGCGCGCTCGGCATGTCCCTGACCGGCTACGGGTGCGCGGGCGCGAGCGCCGTCCAGTACGGCCTGGCCTGCCTGGAGCTGGAGGCCGCCGACTCCGGCATCCGCTCGCTGGTCTCCGTACAGGGCTCGCTGGCCATGTACGCGATCTGGAAGTACGGCTCCGAGGAGCAGAAGCAGCGCTGGCTGCCCGGCATGGCGGCAGGCGAGCTGATCGGCTGCTTCGCGCTGACCGAGCCGGACATCGGCTCCGACCCGGCCGCCATGCGCACGTACGCCAAGCGGGACGGCTCCGACTGGGTGCTGAACGGCCGCAAGATGTGGATCACCAACGGGTCGGTGGCCGCGGTGGCCGTCGTCTGGGCCCAGACGGACGAGGGCATCCGCGGCTTCGCCGTCCCCACCGACAGCGCCGGCTTCTCGGCTCCGGAGATCAAGCACAAGTGGTCGCTGCGCGCGTCGGTGACGAGCGAGCTGGTGCTGGACGACGTACGGCTGCCCTCGGACGCGGTGCTCCCCGACGTCACGGGGCTCAAGGGACCGCTGGGCTGTCTCAGCCACGCGCGGTACGGGATCATCTGGGGGTCCATGGGCGCGGCGCGCGCCAGTTTCGAGGCGGCGCTCGACTACGCGAAGACGCGGGAGCAGTTCGGCAGGCCGATCGGCGGCTTCCAGCTCACCCAGGCCAAGCTCGCCGACATGGCGCTCGAACTGCACAAGGGCATCCTGCTCGCCCACCACCTGGGCCGGCGCATGGACGCGGGCACCCTGCGGCCGGAGCAGATCAGCTTCGGCAAACTCAACAACGTCCGCGAGGCCATCGACATCTGCCGCACCGCGCGGACCATCCTCGGGGCCAACGGGATCTCCCTGGAGTACCCCGTCATGCGGCACGCCACCAACCTGGAGTCGGTGCTCACCTACGAGGGCACCGTGGAGATGCACCAGCTGGTCCTGGGCAAGGCGCTCACCGGGCTGGACGCCTTCCGCTAGGCCGCGGGCCGGTGAGGGCCTCGCTCAGCTCTGGTTGAAGAAGTCGCGGGAGCGGCCGCCCGCCTCGCCGCTGACGATCCGGGTGTCGGCCGGGGTCAGGAGGAAGACCCTGGTCGCCACCCGCTCGATCGACCCGCGCAGACCGAAGGTCAGGCCGGCCGCGAAGTCGACGACGCGCTTGGCGTCGGCCGGGTCCATCGACGACAGGTTCACGATCACCGGGACGCCCTCGCGGAACAGCTCGCCGATGCCGCGCGCGTCACGGAAGCCGTCCGGGGTCACGGTGGCGATCCGGCGGCCCCGCTCGACCGCGGAATCCGAGGCGACCTGCACGCGGGGGTCGGTGACCCACTGGTCGCCGGGGCCGGAGACCGAGCCCTGCTGGCGCTCCACCGCCTCCGCGTAGTCGTCGTCGTAGTACCGCTCGTCGTCGCTGTCCTCTACGAGACCCAACCAGGCACTCGCCTTGCGTACCGAACCCATGGACGCCTCCTTTCACCGTGGCCAGTCTGTCTTCTTCTCCGCTGCCCCTATGGTCGTCCATGATGCTGACAACGCGCCAAGTGGATAGCCGCCGCGCAGAGGTTTCGTGACGGGACTGGTGCAGAACATCCGTTGCACGGTCGAGGCTCCCGGACGCTACCGCTGCTGACTGAGTGAAAATACGACCGCCGCTGCTGTCCGGGTGAGGCACTGGGGCGTACGAGTGATCCGCCCGGCTGGATACGATGCCCCCGAAACACGCGTATGACACACGGGGGAAGCGGTTGTTCGGCATCGTCAGACCTTGCGCGCACCGGCTGGGCGAGCGCTTCAAGACGGAGTGGATGGCCCATCTGTGCGGCCTCTGCCTGGCACTTCGCGGTGACCACGGCCAGTTCGCCCGGATCGTCACCAACTACGACGGGCTGCTCGTCTCCGTTCTGACGGAGGCTCAGTCCGGTCCGCTGCCCGGTGCCCGGCGCACCGCCGGGCCCTGCCCGCTGCGCGGCATGCGCACCGCCCCCGTCGCCAACGGCGAGGGCGCCCGGCTCGCGGCGGCCGTCTCGCTGGTGCTGGCCTCGGCGAAGGTGCGGGACCACGTGGCCGACCGGGACGGGCTGTTGGCCCGGGCCCCGATCGCCGCCGCCGCGCGGAAGGTGGCCCGGGGCTGGGACCGGGCCGGCGCCCGCACCGGCGCCTCGCTCGGCTTCGACACGGCGGTGCTCGTCGACGCCGTGGACCGCCAGGGCGGCATCGAGACCCTGGCCGGCCCGGGCACGCCCGTGCTGGTGGTCACCGAGCCGACGGAGACCGCGACCGCGGCCGCCTTCGCCCATACCGCGGTCCTCGCGGGACGGCCCGGCAACGGCCCGGCCCTCGCCGAGGCCGGCCGGTACTTCGGGCGGCTCGCGCACCTGCTGGACGCCGTCGAGGACCAGGCCGCCGACGCCCTGGCGGGCGCCTGGAACCCGCTCACGGCCACCGGCACCTCCCGCGCCGAGGCCCGCCGGCTGTGCGACGACGCGCTGCACGGGATACGGCTGGCGCTGCGCGAGGTGGAGTTCGCCGACGCGGGCCTCGCCCACCGGCTGCTGGTGCACGAGCTGCGCACCTCGGTGGACCGCGCGTTCGGGACCGCCTCGTGCGGGCACGCCGCCGCGAACTCCGCGGGCCAGGGCTACGGGCAGCCGCCGCCGGGGTACGGGCAGCCCCCGCAGGGGTACGCCGCGGGCGCGCAGGCCGGGTACGGGCACGGCGGCCCGTACGGGGGCGGCCAGGGCCACCCGTACGCGGCCCCCGGCGGGCCCGGTATGCCGCCGCCGATGGGCCCGGGAGGCCCCGGCGGGGGTGGCGGTGGCGGCGGGTTCGGCGGGCTGCCCCCGCAGAAGCCGCGCCGGGGGCTGCTGCACGGCTGCGCGGTGGCGATCGGCCTCTTCTGCACCTGTCAGATCTGCTGCACGGACTACGAGGGCCCCTGGTCCCGCCAGAAGCGCGACGCCTGGTGCGACGACTGCGGCGACGGGTGCGACTGCTGCAACTGTGACGGCTGCTGCTGCGACGGTTGCGGCTGCGACTGCTGAGGCCACGTCAGTTCCCCAGGTCCGGACGGGTTACCGGGAGGTTCCCGTCCGGCCGGTGGGGGAAGGGCTGAGCGGCATGAGCGATCACGAACCGGCCGGGGCCCGGCGGGAGCTGCACGGGCGCCGGGTGGCGTCCCGGGCCACCGCGAAGGTCGACTTCCGGCCGTTCCCGGCCACCGGCGCGTCCAGGACGGCGGGTTCTTGCTGAACGCCCCCGCCGGAGAAGGCGCGGAGCACGACGGGCGGCCCCGCGCGGACGGGACCCGCCCCGCCGGCTCCCGGCCCGCGGTCGTGCGGGTGCGGTGCGCGGCGGCCGGGCGCGCGGGGCAGGGGAGCGGCCCGCCTCCACGGCCCCGCCGCCGGGGGCCCGGCGGGGCTTCGCAGGCGTCGAGGTCACCGGCCGCGCCCCGGCACCACGGCTCCCCGGGCACCGCGGCCCGTACCCGCGGCTGTGCAGGGGCCGGGCCGGGAACGCCGCCGGGCGCGCCCGCGGGCCCGGCGGCGAGCCGGACCGCCGCCCCGACCGGGCCCGGCTCCCGTCCCGCGCCCTCGACGGCCGCCTCGACCGCCCGTTCCCGCGGCCCGGGCGCGCCCTGCCCTTCCCGGTCGCCGCCGGGGGACGACGGCTGAAAGGCGCCCTTGCCGCCGGTAACCGACGCCAGGACACTCCCGTTCAGCGTCACCCGGCGGACTTGTCAGGGCCACGTCGAATCAGCGGCTTACCCGCCGCGCGCCCGCCCTGCCCCCCACCGCCGCTCACGGGCTCCGGCATCCCCCACCCCAGCCGAAGCCCCCGACCCCCACCCGGGAGGACGTCAAGTGAGGATCAACAGCACCACCCGTCTGCGGCTGCTCGCCCTGACCGCCGGCCTGGCCGCGACGGCAGCCCTCGCCGCCCCCACCGCCGCCAGCGCCGACGACAACGGCACCGGCTTCAGCCCCGCCCGCCTCGCCGCCGCCGGGGCCTCGGTCCTGCGCGCCGACGTCGCCGGCACCGCCTGGCACACCGATCCCGCCACCGGAACCCTCGTGGTCACCGCCGATTCCACCGTCACCGCCGCCGACATCAGCAGAATCCGGCGCGAGGCCGGCGCGGACGCCGCCGCCCTGCGCATCGAGCGCACCCCCGGCAAACTCACCAAGCTGCTCTCCGGCGGCGACGCCATCTACGCCAACAGCTGGCGCTGCTCGCTCGGCTTCAACGTCCGCAGCGGAAGCACCTACTACATCCTGACCGCCGGCCACTGCACCGAGGGCGCCGGCACCTGGTGGACCAACTCCTCCCACACCACCACCGTCGGCACCACCGTCGGCTCCAGCTTCCCGACCAACGACTACGGGCTGATCAAGTACGCCAGCAACAGCCCGGTCCCGCCCGGCACCGTCGGCGGCCAGGACATCACCAGCGCCGTCAACGCCACCACCGGCATGTCCGTCACCCGCCGCGGCTCCACCACCGGCACCCACAGCGGCTCCGTGACCGGCCTCAACGCCACCGTGAACTACGGGGGCGGCGACATCGTCTACGGGATGATCCGGACCAACGTCTGCGCCGAACCCGGCGACAGCGGCGGCCCGCTCTACTCCGGCAGCCGCGCCGTCGGCCTCACCTCGGGCGGCAGCGGCAACTGCTCCTCGGGCGGCACCACCTTCTTCCAGCCCGTCGTCGAAGCCCTGAACGCCTACGGCGTCAGCGTCTACTGACCGGGCCCTCCGCGGGCCCGCAGGCCCCCTGGACGTCCTCCCTCCTTCTGGGAGGATGTCCAGGGCGTCCACGGGGGAGGATCTCGTATGAAGCGCATCGGCGTGACCGGGCACCGCTCGATTCCCGACGAGGCGCTCGGCCCCGTGGAAGCGGGCCTTCGGGCCGTGCTCGGCGGCCACCGGGGCCCGCTGGAGGCCTTCTCCAGCCTCGCCGACGGAGCCGACCAGCTCTTCGCCGCCATCGCCCTCGAATACGGCGCCGACCTCACCGTCGTGATCCCCAGCGGGGACTACGAGGACACCTTCGAGGACCCCGACGCCCTCGCCGGCTACCGGCGGCTCAGGCGCCGCGCCGCCCAGGAGGTCACGATGGCCTTCGCCCGCTCCACCGACGAGGCCTACTACGCGGCCGGCACCTACATCGCGGACAGCTGCGACCGGCTCGTCGCCGTCTGGGACGGCCTGCCCGCGCGCGGACACGGCGGCACCGGCGAGATCGTCGCCTACGCCCGGGCCCTCGGCAAACCCGTCACCGTCATCTGGTGCGAGGGCGTGACCCGCGCCTGAGCCGCGCCCCCCACCCCCTCAACTGCTGTGCCGGGCGAGCCAGTCGGTGTGCTGGGGAGACACGTACCGCTCCGTCTCGTAGACGGCCGACGGCCAGTGGGACTCCGTGATGGTCGTCTGCATCACCACCATCATCGCCGACAGGTCCTGCTCGATCAGGGTGTGCGCCTCGATCAGCGGGTGGTGGCGGCGCACCTCGTTCCAGGCGATCCCCGCCGCCGCGGCCGCACTCAGCAGCCCCGCCGGCCCCGCCCCCGGACCCGAACCGAACGCCCCGAACAGGGCGAGCAGCAGCGCCAGACACGTCAGCAGCACGATCGTCCACGACCACAGCGCCGTCGCCCGCCGCGACCCCTCCGTCTTGCGCTGGTACCAGGTGCGCTGCTCGATCAGCCGGTCCCGGACGTACGTCTCCCTGCGCACCTGGTAGTCCAGCCCGCGCAGCCGCTGCATCGCCCCGGTGATCTCCGCCCCCTCCGGCACCAGGCCCGCCGTCCGCGGATCCTGCCAGCCCATCTTGCGCAGCTCGTCCAGCCCCTTCTCCAGCCGCGCCCGGTACACCCCCTCCGGCCCGGCGACCTCACTGCCGAAGGGCGCCCCGTGCACGGCGTAGCGCCACGCCAGGGACTTGATGAACTCCGCCGCGCTGCGGTTGAGCTGCCACTGCGGACGGGCCCGGCGCCGCGTCGCCCGTACGCCCACGGCCAGCACCCCGGCGTACGCCAGCGCGCTCACCGCCGCGAACACGTGCAGCCCGCCGACCGCGGGCCCGGACGGCAGGGCGGCGGAGGCCGCCGCCGCGACCAGCAGCAGCAGCTGGGCGCGGGTGGCCTGCGTCGACTCCCGCTGCCGGGAGACCGCCGCCTGGTCGGTGTGGTGGAAGAGGGCCGGCAGGTCCTCGTTGCGAAAGGTCATGCTGTCGGGCACAGCGCCCCCCAACTCTCGGGTGGCGGGCGGCGGGCACCCCGCGGGGCCCCCGCCGCCCGCCGTCGGATCACACCGCGAGCGGCTCCAGGTCCCGGTGGACCCGCCGCTCGTCACGGGCGTAGCGGGTCAGACCGTGGTCTTCCCCCAGCAGCCGCGCCAGCTCGGCCACCGCCTCCGCCCGCACCCGCGCCGCCTCTTCCTTGCGGCCCGTCATGTCCAGGCTGACCGCCATGTTCGACGCGCTCGCCAGGGTCTCCGGATGGTGCGCCCCCAGCACGTCGCGCAACCGCACCACCGCGATCCGCTCCAGCTCCAGGGCGCCCTCCGGATCACCCAGGTCCGCCCGGGCGTTCGCCAGGTTCAGGTGCGCGAAGATCGTGTGCGGGTGGTGGTCGCCCAGCACGTCGCGCATGCTGCGGATGGTCTGGCGCAGCATCGCCTCCGCCGTGTCCGCCGCGCCCGTGCCCCAGTGGAAGACCGCGAGGTTGTTGACCGCCGCCAGGGTGTACGGGTGCCGCTCGCCCGGCACCTTCATGTACTCGTCCACCACCTCCTGCGCCAGGTCCCGCGCCGCCCCCGGATCACCCGTCGCGAACAGGTCCGAGGCCAGGTTCAGCTCACACGCCAGCAGGTCGGGGTTGACCGAGGTGTACTTGGCCCGGTAGCGGTTGCGGGTCGCCGTCGTCAGCCGCAGCGCGTTCTCCAGCTCCCCGGCCCGCCGCAGCGACACCGCCAGGTTCTTCGCCGCCGACAGCGTGCCCGGGAAGGCCCGGCCCAGCTGCCGCTTGTAGATCTCGTACGTCCGGCTCAGCAGCTGCACCGAGTCGTCGTAGCGTCCCACCTCGCGCAGGTCCCGGGCCAGGTTCTGCGCCGACGACAGGGTGTACGGGTGGTCCGTGCCCAGCACCTCGGTGCGCCGGTCGAAGACCTCCTGGTCGATCTCCCGGGCCCGCGCGTACTGCCCGACCATCCGCAGGTTCAGCGCCAGGTTGTTGGCCGCGGCCAGGGTGCGCGGGTGCGCCTCGTGGAAGATCTGCCCGAAGCCCTCGTGCGCGGCCGTCGCCAGCTCCATCGCCTCCCCGTACCGGCCGAGCGCGCCCAGGTCCATCGCCAGACCGCTCGTGGTCATGTACGTGTGGGGGTGCGAGGCGCCCAGCGCGGCCCGCTGCCGCTCCAGCGTGACCTCGTCCAGCTCCTTCGCCTCCACGAAACGGCCCTGCGAGCGCAGGATGTTCGAGAGGTGGAACCGCAGGTACAGGTACTGGAGGTCGTCGCTGCCGAGCATCTCCCGCCAGGCCTCGCGCAGCTCCTCGCCCAGCGCGTACGCCGCCTTGAAGTCACCGCGCTTCCACAGGTAGCGCACCCGGTCGATCAGCAGCCGGCGGGTCTCCGGCTCCGTGCAGAACCGGGCCTCGGACGGGCTCAGGTGCGGCCAGATCGTGTTGAACCTCGGCCAGGTCTCCGGGTTGTCTATCGGTTCGTCGTCGTCCGGCCGGGCACCCGCCAGGATCCGGTGCACCGCGTGCCGCGCCTCGCGCTGCTCCTCCTCCGACAGCTGCGCCCGGATCACCGCCTGGACCAGCCGGTGCACCTGGATGCTGTTGCCGACCTGGTCGACCTTGGCCATCGCGAACCGGCCGATCTCCCTGATCACCCGGCCCAGGACCAGCTTCTCCTGGAGCGAGGAGTCGTACGGCTTGAGCGCGTCGATCATCTCCTTGCTGTAGAGGAGGTTCGCCGATATCGGCTCCGGCGCGAAGAAGGCGCACAGCTGGAGCAGCCGGACGGCGGCCGGGGAGCGGGACTGGAGCCGCTCGATCGACACGTTCCAGGTCGCCGCCACCGGCTGCGGGTATCCGGGCGGCTGGTTCAGGCCCAGCACCCGCGCGGTCTGCTCCGCGAGCTGCTCCAGGTACGCGGACACCGGTGTCGCGGTCTCCGCGATCCAGGCGCCCGCCTGCTCGACGGCCAGCGGCAGGTCGCCCACCGCCACCGCCACGTGCTCGGCGTCCTCCTTGCCCAGGCCGGGAGCGCGGCGCTGGAGGTGCTCGATGGACTCCTCGCGCAGGAACACGTCCACCGGCAGCGCGTCCCCGTACTGGGACCAGGACTGGTTGCGCGAGGTCACCAGCACGTGCCCGGGGCCGCCCGGCGGGAAGAACCGCTTGAGGGTCTCGGGGTCGTCGGCGTTGTCGAAGACCAGCAGCCAGCGCGAGGAGGGCACCCCGCGCCGCAGCAGGTCGATCGCCTCCTGGGAGGCGGCCGCCATGTCCTCGCCTGTCTGCGCGCCCAGCCGTACGGCGAGCTCGGCGAGGCCGGCGACCACCTCGTCCGTCTGCTCCGCGGAGATCCACCAGACCAGGTCGTAGTCGGCCATGAACCGGTGTACGTACTCCAGCGCCACCTGGGTCTTGCCGACACCGCCGAGCCCGTACAGGGTCTGCGGCTGGGGCAGCACCACGGCCATGCCGCCGCCGAGCTGGTCGCGCATCCGCTCCAGCACGATGGACCGGCCGGTGAAACCGGGGTTGCGGGGCGGCGCGTTCCAGATCTTCGGGACCGTGCCCGGGAAGCGGGGGCCGGGCTGGGAGGTGCCGGCGACGGTGTCGGGCAGTGCCATCGGCCGCTCCACCGCGCGCAGCAGGGCGGTGGTCGCGTGCACCTCGTCGAGCCGGAACAGGTCGACCGGGTTGCGGTCGATGTAGGGCGTGGCCAGGCGTACGTCGCCCACCCGCAGCGGCACCAGCTGGCGCCGGCCCCCGGTCGGGTCCTCGGCGGCGGCCCGGTTCCACACCTCCACGGCCCGCGCCGACTTGAGGTAGGCGCTGGAGAGCAGCACCACGGTCCGGGCGGCGGTGTCCACGCTGATGCCCGCGCCGCCCAGGGTGTCGCCGGGCGCCGTGTGGGGCGCCCGCTCGGCGGAGACGTCCTTGGGTACGACCCGGAACCCGGCCCGGGTGAGCACCGACTCGATCCAGTCGGCCCACATCCGGTTCTCGGCGACGTAGGACAGGAACAGGTCGGCGGGCAGCGCCGGCCGGCGGCGGGTGAAGGCGTCCCTGATCCGCAGCCGCACCTCCTCGCCGATGACCGGCATGGAGGTGATCTCGCCCTCGGTGACCACCGTGGTGAGCCGTTCGAAGGCGGAGAGCAGGGAGTTGGTGAGTCCGGCCTCGTCGCCGAAGGTGGCCAGGGTCTCCTCGTAGGCGTAGTAGGGCCGGTACGGGATCTCCACCGCGCCCCAGTAGGAGGTCAGCTCGTCCCCGACCAGGCCGCTGGGGAAGCGGTCGAACTTCAGGCGGGCCAGGGCCCGGCCCGCGTCGGCCTTCTCCTTCTCGCCCTCGTCGATGCGCATCGGGACCGGGTAGATCTTGATCCCGCGGTCGTTGAACCGCTCGTCGATCTGCCGGGCCACCGAGGCGGCGCCGTCGATGGACTGGTCGGACAGGGTGAAGCAGTCGACCAGGACGTCGGGCAGGTGGACGGTGCAGATGTCGGCGATGTCGGACAGGCCGGTGCGGCTGTCGATCAGGACGTAGTCGTAGTTCGCCTTCATGTCGGCCCGCAGGGCGTCGAAGAACAGGCCGCCACCGAGCCGGTCGTAGAAGTTGTCCCAGTCGAAGGTGGACACGGTCGCCGAGTACTCGCGGTTCTGCCGGCCCGCGGAGACGAAGTCCAGGGTGCCGCCGTCCGGGAACTCCCAGCCGTGGGTCTCCGGGGTGAGGGAGACGGCGTGCGGCTGGATCCGCGCGTAGTCCTTGTGCCAGTCGGCGGCGCGCTGCACGGGGCTGGTGGCGGCCCAGGCGTACTCGCTGATCAGGTCGATGACCCCGGTGGTCGCGCCCAGGGTGGAGGGGTCCAGGAAGGGGTGGAAGAAGCGGTGCAGGCCCGGGGCCTCCAAGTCCCAGTCCACGGCGAGCACCCGCTTGCCGTTGGCGGCGAGGATCCAGGCCGTGTTGGCCAGGGCCATCGTGCGGCCGGTACCGCCCTTGTACGAGTAGAAGGTGACGATGCGTCCGTCTCGGCTGTCACGACTGGCTGTCATCCGCGTCCCCCCGGGTCTGTGTCGGTGTCTTCGCCGTTCCGGCCGGCCGGTGGCGGTGGTGCGGGCGGTGGTGGTGCGGGCGGCCCGCCCATTCCCATCGGGCCCACCAGCCGCGGACGTTCGGTGGAGGTGCTCCCGGCGGGCAGGTACACCTGGGCGTGTCTGAGGAACTGCTGGGCCGCCGCCTCGACCACCTGGGGCAGGATCTGCCCGAGCGTCTCCATGCCGGCCACGCCGTTGGCCGCGGCCCGGCAGGCGGCCCGGCCCTGGCTCATCTTGACGGGCAGGGTCTCCTCGAGCCGGCGGGCCAGCTCGGCCTCCCTCGCCCGGCTCTGGGGGTCGTACCGGTTCCACGGCACGACCACGTTGATCCACGGGCGGTGCTCCTGGTCGAAGGCGGCCAGTCGCTGGCGGCGGTGTTCGTCCTCCACCGCCCAGCGGTCGACGATCAGGATCTCGGGGCGGGTGGGCGGCTGCTTGCTGTCGAAGTGCCCGGCCTCGTCGTCGAAGGAGGACATCGTGGTCTGGTAGTTGAGGTTCCTGACCAGGTCCTCGGCCACGTAGGCGACGGGCCGCTGGGAGACGGGGTGGTACGGGTTCCACTCCAGCGCGTTCTCCCCGTAGTACTCGGGGCTGCGGCCGTCCGGCAGGTCGTGCCGGGAGGCGGCGGCGACGGTCACGTGCAGGGTGCGGACGGGCCCGGCGCCGGGTCCGGCCGGCTGGCCGCCGCCGTGGCCGAAGGCGCTGGGGACCAGCCGGTAGTCCAGCGGGCGGACCGGCTGGAGGCGTACGGTCTCGGCGACCCGGACGATCCGCCGGGCCAGCTCGTACACGGCCTGCTCGTACTGCTCGGCGTACCCGCGCAGCTTGATCAGCCCGTACAGGCCGTCGGTGACGTAGCGCTCGCCGAAGGTGTTGTGGTTGAACTGCAACCGCTCGGCGGGGCCGGGCAGTTGGGCGGGTGGGACCGGTACCCACAGGGCCGGGACGATGGCCTCGGCGGCCGGCTGGTTGCTGAGCGCGCCGTGGTGGATGGTGCGCTGCGCGAAGGCGAACCACTCCTTGCCGCACATCTCGCTGGCGAAGTAGCGCGGCGAGAACAGGGGGACGAAGACCCGGCAGGTGGCGAGGGCCGCCCCGAGCCGTTCCGACCAGCCCTCGCCGCTGCGTATCTCGCGGTCCATGAAGCCGGCCTCGGATCCGGCGGGCAGGTCCGTCAGCGCCATGATGTGGCCGCACAGGTCACGGAAGAGACGCTCCACCCACATGTCGGGATCGGGTCCTCCAGGCCCGAACCTCGGTGTATGCGCATAACTGAGGAAAAAATACGGCTGCACTGATGCGGGCACACGACCCCCGTCCCGAAGCTGCGAGCGAAGAAACATCATTCCGGAGCTGCTTCGCCACATCCCCTCATCGTTCAGTCAATCAGCGTCTGTTTTCGGTCATCCAGGCCAGGGCGTGGTCGACGGCGTGCGAAACCGAGAAGAACACGGCGGACGCCCCTCCCACCCGCCCCCTGCGCACCAGCGATTCCGGCAGTGCCCGGCCGATCTCCTCGAAATCGCCGTCGTCCAGCGCGACGTCCTCGTACGTCGTCCACTTCCCGTCGTGAGGGCGCCCTCCGGGCCCTTCCGGAAGGCTCACCTTCACCACACAGTCGTACGTGCGCAAGGGGGGCTTCGGAATTCGGTACTCCGCGAGATGGAAAGCCGTGCAGGCCGAAAATCCCACATTGATCATGAGTACCTGTCCTCCCTCCCACCACAGTTTTCCCAAGGGGGAGTCCTCACCGAGGTGGCATTCGGTGCGGTGCTGCGCGCACAGCCGGTCCGCATCGGCCCCGAGCGCGGCGAAGGAGGTCTGCGGGTGCCCGCTGCGGGCGGCGCCCGGCGTGGTGCGGACCACCTCGGCGAAGGCGCCCACGCCCTGGCTCGGGGTGACCTCCGGGTCGAAGGGCGGCATCCGCGACCGGAACGCCGCCGCCCCGGCCTCGTCGAGCCCGGCGACGCGGGCCAGGTGGGCGCTGGAGGTCAGGGAGTTCTCCGCCGTGAAGGCGGGGACGAGCAGGGTCCCCCGGGGGCCGAGGAGGCCGCGCAGGGCGTCGCGCAGGACCTCGGCGCGCAGGCCGGTGCCTCCCAGGGCGGCGTGCACGAGCAGCCGCTGCCCGGGCCGCACGCCGAGCAGCCGGAGCTGCGCGGCGAGCTGGTGGCGGCCGGGCGGGTCCTGCGGGGAGGCCGGGGCCGCACC
>NZ_JBEZKZ010000125.1:0-12956 GCF_040651895.1 Streptomyces sp. NPDC048352 | reverse complement strand
CGCCCCGCGCGGGCGGGGCGCCCCCGGCCGCCCCGCGGGGGGGGGGCGGGCCCGGGGTTTACAGGGGGGTGACGTAGGCGCCGGAGATGCCGCCGTCGACCAGGAAGTCGGTGGCGTTGATGAAGGAGGAGTCGTCGCTGGCGAGGAAGGCGACCGCGGCGGCGATCTCGGTGGGTTCGGCGAACCGGCCGAGCGGGATGTGCACGAGGCGGCGGGCGGCGCGCTCGGGGTCCTTGGCGAACAGCTCCTGGAGAAGCGGGGTGTTCACGGGTCCGGGGCACAGGGCGTTGACGCGGATGCCCTCGCGGGCGAACTGGACGCCGAGTTCGCGGGACATGGCGAGGACGCCGCCCTTGGAGGCGGTGTAGGAGATCTGGGAGGTGGCTGCGCCCATGACGGCCACGAAGGAGGCCGTGTTGATGATGGAGCCGCGGCCCTGGCGCTGCATGTAGGGGAGGGCGGCCTTGCAGCAGAGGTAGACGGAGGTCAGGTTGACGTCCTGGACGCGGCGCCAGGCGTCGAGTTCGGTGGTGAGGATGGAGTCGTCGTCGGGGGGCGAGATGCCGGCGTTGTTGAAGGCGATGTCGACGGAGCCGTAGGTGTCGAAGGCCGTCTTGAAGAGGGCGTCGACCTGCTCCTTGTCGGTGACGTCGACCTGGACGAAGGTCCCGCCGACCTCCTCGGCGGCGGCCTTGCCGGCGACCGGGTCGATGTCGGCGCAGACGACGTCGGCGCCTTCGGAGGCGAGGCGGCGGGCGGTGGCGAGGCCGATGCCGCTGCCGGCTCCGGTGATGACGGCGGTACGGCCGACCAGGCGGCGGCAGACGATCTCTTCGGTGCGGTCGGTCATGGGGTTCAGGCCTCCGTGCTGATGAAGACGTTCTTGGTCTCGGTGAATGCGGTGAGGGCGTCGGGTCCGAGCTCGCGGCCGAGACCGGACTGCTCGTAGCCGCCGAAGGGGGTCCAGTAGCGGACGCTGCTGTGGGAGTTGACGGAGAGGTTGCCGGCCCGGACCGCGCGGGAGACGCGCAGGGCGCGGCCGACGTCGCGGGTCCAGAGGGAGCCGGAGAGTCCGTACTCGGTCGCGTTGGCCAGGCGTACGGCGTCCTCCTCGTCCTCGAACGGGAGGATGACGGCGACGGGGCCGAAGACCTCTTCGGTGGCGACGGGCGCGGTGGGGGCGGCGCCCGTGACGAGGGTGGGCGGGTACCAGAATCCGGGGCCCTCGGGGGCGGTGCCGCAGACGGCGGTGAGGTCGTCGGTGACGTAGGAGCGGACGCGTTCCAGCTGGGCGCGGGAGATGAGCGGGCCCATCTGGGTCTTCTCGTCGAGCGGGTCGCCCACGGCCACGGACTCGATGCCGGGGGCGACGAGTTCGAGGAAGCGGTCGTAGGCGGTGCGCTGTACGAGGATCCGGGTGCGGGCGCAGCAGTCCTGGCCGGTGTTGTCGAGGAAGGCCATGGGGGCGGCCGCCGCGGCGGCCTCCAGGTCGGCGTCGGCGAAGACGATGTTGGGGCTCTTGCCGCCGAGTTCGAGGGTGACGCGCTTCACCCGCTCGGCGCACTTGGCCATGATCTGCTTGCCGACGCGGGTGGAGCCGGTGAAGACGATCTTCGCGACGCCGGGGTGTTCGACCAGCGCGTCCCCGGCGACCGCTCCGTGGCCGGGGAGCACCTGGAAGAGGTGTTCGGGGATCCCGGCTTCGAGGGCGAGTTCGGCGAGGCGCAGGGCGGTGAGGGGGGTGGTCTCGGCGGGCTTGAGGAGGACGGCGTTGCCCGCGGCGAGGGCGGGCGCCAGGCCCCAGGCGGCGATCGGCATCGGGAAGTTCCAGGGGGCGATCACGCCGATGACGCCGAGGGGTTCGAGGAAGGTGACGTCGATGCCGCCGGCGACGGGGATCTGGCGGCCGGAGAGGCGTTCGACTCCCCCGGCGGCGTAGTCCAGCAGGTCGCGGACGTTGCCCGCTTCCCAGCGGGCGTTGCCGATGGTGTGGCCGGCCTCGCGGACCTCCAGCAGGGCCAGTTCCTCGACGTGTGCGTCGACGACCGCGGCGAAGCGGCGCAGGAGCCGGGCCCGGTCGGCGGGTGCGGCGGCGGCCCAGTGGCGCTGGGCGGCGGTGGCGCGTACGACGGCCGCGTCGACGTCGTCCCGTGTGGCGGCCGGGACGGTGGCGACGAGTTCCTCGGTGGCCGGGTTCAGGACGCTCAGACTGGCTGGGGCCAGCACATCGGTCACGTGGTGCCTCTCTGGTCTTTCGGTACCGGTCGTTCGGTGCCGGTCTGTCGGTGCCGGTCTGTCGGTGCTGCTCCACCGGTGCGGTGGGGGTCAGAGGCGTTCGAAGGAGCGGCGCAGCTCCCAGTCGGTCACCGCGGAGTCGTAGGCGTCGAGTTCGACGCGGGCCATGTTGCGGTAGTGGGCGACGACCTCGGGGCCGAAGGCGGCCTTGGCGATCTCGCTGTTCTCCCAGAGTTCCGCGGCCTCGCGCAGGGTGGTGGGGACGTGGGCGTAGTCGGCGGTGTAGGCGTTGCCGGTGCAGGGTTCGGGCAGTTCCAGCTGGTTCTCGATGCCGTACAGGCCCGCCGCGACCAGGCCGGCGACGGCGAGGTAGGGGTTGACGTCGCCGCCGGGGAGGCGGTTCTCGAAGCGGGTGGAGCGGCCGTGGCCGACCACGCGCAGGGCGCAGGTGCGGTTGTCGAAGCCCCAGGCGACGGCGGTGGGGGCGAAGGATCCCGGGCGGAAACGCTTGTACGAATTGACGTTGGGGGCGTAGAGAAGGGAGAAGTCGCGCAGTGCGGCCAGCTGGCCGGCCAGGAAGTGGCGCATCACGGTCGACATGCCGTGTTCCTGGTCGCCGTCGGCGGCGGCCATGGCGTTGCGTCCGTCGGCGTCGGTGAGCGAGAGGTGGATGTGGCAGGAGTTGCCCTCGCGCTCGTCGTACTTGGCCATGAAGGTGAGCGAGACGCCCTCCTGGGCGGCGATCTCCTTGGCGCCCGTCTTGTAGACGGCGTGCTGGTCGCAGGTGGTGAGCGCCTCGTCGTAGCGGAAGGCGATCTCGTGCTGGCCGAGGTTGCACTCGCCCTTGGCGGACTCGACGACCAGGCCGGCGGCCTGCATCTCGTTGCGGATGCGGCGCAGGAGGGGTTCGACGCGGCCGGTGCCGAGGACGGAGTAGTCGATGTTGTACTGGTTGGCGGGCGTCAGGCCCCGGTAGTTGGCGTTCCAGGCCTGCTCGTAGGTGTCCTGGAAGACCATGAACTCCAGCTCGGTGCCGACCATGGCGGTGTAGCCGAGCTCGCCGAGCCGCTCCAGCTGGCGGCGCAGGATCTGCCGGGGGGCGGCCACGACGGGGGTGCCGTCGTTCCAGCCCAGGTCGGCCATGATGAAGGCGCTGCCGGGGTTCCAGGGGATGCGGCGCAGGGTGGCGGGGTCGGGGCGCATGGCGAAGTCGCCGTAGCCGCGGTCCCAGGAGGACATCTCGTATCCGTCGACGGTGTTCATGTCGGTGTCGACGGCGAGGAGGTAGTTGCAGCCCTCGGTGCCGTGGGCGAGGACCTCGTCGAGGAAGAACTGTGCGGCGAACCGCTTGCCCTGAAGACGTCCCTGCATGTCGGGGAAGGCCAGGACGACGGTGTCGATCTCACCGCTCGCGACGAGGGCACGGAGCTCCCCGGGCGCGAGCGGCGGCTTGCGGTCTACCACTGGAATCTCTCCTTCGGTGAGCCGAGGAGGCCTAAGGTATTGAACAGAACCATTGCTTGGGAAGGGGAGGGGCCGAGATGACCGACACGGCGAGCGGCGGTGGCGCGATCGCGCGGCTGAATCCCGTGCTGCGGCAGGTGCGGGCGGGCAACGGTTTCGAGGAGGCCCTGGAGCAGATCCTCCAGGTGGTCCGGCTGGGCCTGGTGCCGGGCGGGGAACGGCTGCCGCCGGAGCGGGAGCTGGCGGAGCGGATGGGGATCAGCCGGGTCACCCTGCGCGAGGTGCTCAAGGTGCTCCAGGACCAGGGCCTGGTGGAGGCCCGGCGCGGGCGGTACGGCGGAACGTTCGTGCTGGCCCGCCCGGACACGCCGGCCGGCGGCGCCGAGGAGGAGCTGCGGCGGCGCGTGGCCGGGGTGGACATCGAGGACGTGCTGCGCTTCCGCGAGGTGCTGGAGGTGGGCGCGGCCGGGCTGTGCGCCTCGCAGGGGCTCTCGGAGGAGGGCGCCGAGCGGTTGCGGGCGGCGCTGGCGGCCACCCACGACGCCCCGCTCGCGGAGTACCGCCGCCAGGACACCCTCTTCCACCTCGCGCTGTGCGAACTCGCCGGCTCCGCCACCCTGACGGCCCAGTACGCGGCCGTCCGGGCGCGCGTGAACGACCTGCTGGACTGCATCCCGCTGCTGGTGCGCAACCTGGAGCACTCGCAGCAGCAGCACACGGCGCTGGTGGAGGCGGTGCTGGAGCGCGACGCGGAGGGGGCGCGGGCGGTGATGCGCGAGCACTGCTGCGGGACGGCGGCGCTGCTGCGCGGGTTCCTGGCGTGAGGCGCCGGGGGAGGTTTTCGTAACCCCCGTTTAACGCGGGGGTCTTGCGCGCTCCACACCCTTGACGCAAAGGTACGCCTCACAACCATTGCATTGCCCTAGGCAGGAGCGCACATGGCCGACGACATCGCACCCGTGCCCGTGTCCAGTCCCCCCTCCCCGGGGGACTCGGACGCCGCGTACCTCGAACGCCGCTCCCTGCGCCGCGGCAGCGCCGGCTGGCTGCTGCTGACCGGCCTCGGTGTCGCGTACGTGGTCTCCGGCGACTTCTCCGGCTGGAACGTGGGCCTGGACAAGGGCGGCTTCGGCGGCCTGGCCATCGCCACCGTGCTCATGGGCGCCATGTACGCCTGCCTGGTGTTCTCCCTCGCCGAGCTGTCCACGATCCTGCCGACGGCGGGCGGCGGCTACGGCTTCGCCCGCCGCGCGCTGGGCCCCTGGGGCGGCTTCCTGACCGGCACCGCCATCCTCATCGAGTACGTCCTGGCCCCGGCGGCGATCGTCATCTTCATCGGCGACTACGTCGAGTCCCTCGGCCTGTTCGGGCTGACCTCCGGCTGGCCGGTCTACCTCGGCTGTTTCGCCCTCTTCATCGGCGTGCACCTGTGGGGCGTGGGCGAGGCGCTGCGCTTCAGCCTCGTCGTCACCGCCGTCGCCGTGGCCGCACTGCTGGTCTTCGCCCTCGGGGCCCTCACCGGCTTCGACGCGGGCGCCCTGGACGACATCCCCGTGGACCCGGACGCGTTCGGCTCCGGCTCCTGGCTGCCCTTCGGCGTCCTCGGCATCTGGGCGGCCTTCCCCTTCGGCATGTGGTTCTTCCTGGGCGTCGAGGGCGTACCGCTCGCCGCCGAGGAGGCCAAGGACCCGGTCCGCTCCATGCCGAAGGCGCTCGCCATCGCCATGGGCGTCCTCACGCTGCTCGCCGTGATCACCTTCTTCGCCGCCACCGGCGCGCAGGGCGCCGACGCCCTCAGGACCGCCGGGAACCCGCTGGTCGTCGCCCTGGAGGGGGACGGCGGGCCGACCGCGCTCAGCCGTTTCGTCAACTACGCCGGGCTCGCCGGGCTGGTCGCCTCCTTCTTCTCGCTCATCTACGCCGGCTCGCGCCAGCTCTTCGCCCTGTCCCGGGCCGGGTACCTGCCGCGCTTCCTGTCCCTCACCTCGAAGCGCAAGGCCCCGTACCTCGGACTGGTGATTCCGGGCGCCATCGGGTTCGCCCTCGCGGCTGCCACCGGCGACGGCGCGCGGATGCTGAACGTCGCGGTGTTCGGGGCGACCATCTCGTACGCCCTGATGGCCCTCTCGCACATCGTGCTGCGCCGCCGCGAACCCGCGCTGGAACGGCCCTACCGCACCCCCGGAGGGGTCCTGACCTCCTCCGTCGCCTTCGTCCTCGCCCTGTCGGCGCTGGTCGCCACCTTCCTGGTGGACCAGGACGCGGCGCTCATCGCGCTCGCCGTGTACGCCGTCGCCCTCGCCTACTTCGCGCTCTTCAGCCGCCACCGCCTCGTGGCCTCGGCACCCGAGGAAGAGGCCGCCGCGCTGGCGGAAGCCGAGGCGGAGTTGACCCGCGGCTGAGAGCCTTGTACCGCCCCTCGATCCGGCACCATCCTGGAGGTAATCCGTGCCCAGGCCGCTCATCGGCATCACCGCCTACGTGGAGGAATCCACCCGCTACAACGTGTGGGACCTGCCCACGTCCCTCGTCCCGGCCGGGTACTACGAGCTGGTGCAGGCGGCGGGCGGCGCGGCCGTGCTGCTGCCGCCGGACGAACCGGAGCGGGCCGCGGAGGTGCTGAGCCGGCTGGACGGCCTGGTGGTCTCGGGCGGCCCGGACGTCGACCCGGCCCGCTACGGGGCCGCGCGCGACCCCCGTACGGGTCCCCCCGCGCGGGTCCGCGACGAATGGGAACTCGCCCTGATCGGGGCCGCCCTGGACGCCGACCTCCCCGTGCTGGGCATCTGCCGGGGCATGCAGGCGCTGAACGTGGCCCTGGGCGGCACCCTGATCCAGCACATCGACGGCCACGTCCACACCCCGGGCGTCACCTCCTGGCACCCCGTCAGCCCCGTCGCGGGCACCCGGTACGCGGAGCTGGTCCCGGAGGAGGCGGACGTCCCGACGTACCACCACCAGGCCGTGGACCGCCTGGGCCGGGAGCTGGTCGTCTCGGCGTACGCGGTGGACGGCACGGTGGAGGCCATCGAGATCCCCGACCGCTCGCGCTGGGTGCTGGGCGTGCAGTGGCACCCGGAGCGGGACAAGGACACCCGGGTGATGGCCTCGCTGGTCGAGGCGGCCGGAGCGCGCACGGCGGTCGCGGTGTCCTGACCCCCCGAATGGCCGCCCGTCCCGGCCGCGCGCAGGCTGGGAGGGTGCGGACGAAAGGCGCGGAAGGCCGCGGCAGGGCCACCGGCCCGGCGTCCGGGTTCCTGGAGAACCCGGTCGTCGGGATGGCGCCGTGGATCCTCTTCTCCCTGCTGGTCGGCCCGGGACGGTTCGAGGTCGCGGTCGGGATCGCCCTGGCCGCGGCCCTCGCGCTGGTGGTGGTGGGCCGGCTGGTGCACCGGGCCGCGTCCTGGAAGCTGCTGGAGCTGGCCGACGTGGTGTTCTTCGCCGCGCTGGCGGTCATCGGCGCCCTGGCGGGCGACGGCACGCTGCGCTGGCTGGAGACGTACGCGGGGGAGATCGCGAACCTCACCCTGACGGTGATCGCCTTCGGGTCGATGGCGGTGCGGATGCCCTTCACCCTCCAGTACGCCCGCGAGCGGACCGACCCGTCCCTGTGGCACGCGCCCGCTTTCCTGCGCGCCAACTACGTGATCACCGGCGCGTGGGGGCTCGCCTTCCTGGTGGCGGCCCTCGCGGGCGGCTTCGGCGACCTGGTGCTGCACAACCCCGACAACATCTGGACGGGCTGGATCATCCAGATCCTGGCCATCGTCGCCGCCGTGCGCTTCACGGTCTGGTACCCGCAGGTGCTCCGTGCCCGCGCGGACGGCCGGGGCGGGGCGCCGCGTGCGGCGGGGCTGCTGCTGCCGCTGGCGGGGCTGCTGGTGCCGATCGGCATCGCGGTGCTGGTCTTCGACGGGAACGTGTGGTGGCTGGGCGTGACCCTGATCGTCGCGGGCGGGCTCCTGACGAAGTCGCTCCAGGCACGCAGCTGAGCCGCACCGGTCCCGCCGCGCGGCACCGGGACCGAGTGCCGGGGTGCGGTTCCTCGACACCGGGGAGCGCCATTGCGCCTCAGCGCCGGGTCAGCGACAGCAGGTCGCGCGCCGGGCCCGCCGGGCGGGAGCCGGTGGGCCAGACCGCGCGCAGGGCACGGGCGAGGGCGGCGCCCGGGACGGGGACCTCCACCAGCCGGCGGGTCGACAGTTCGTCGTCCAGCGCGAGTTCCGACAGGACGCACGGCCCGGCCCCGCTGAGCGCCGCCGCCTTGACGGCGGTGGTCGAGGCCAGCTCCAGCAGCGGCTGGGCCAGTCCCCCGGACGCGGCGAGCGCGGCGTCCAGGACCTGCCGGGTGCCCGAGCCCCGTTCCCGCAGGATCAGCGGGCTGCGGGCCAGTTCCGCCGGCTCCACCCCGCGCGAGCGCCGCGCCCACGGGTGGGTCGGCGCCACCGCCACCACCAGGCGGTCCTGCGCGATGACGGCGGAGTCCAGGCCGTCGGCGACGGTCAGCCCCTCCACGAAGCCGAGGTCGGCCTCGTGCGCGAGGACCCGCTGGGCGACGTCGGCCGAGTTCCCGGCGTGCAGGGACACCGCCGTGTCGGGCCGCTCGCCGCGCAGGGCGATCAGCCACCCGGGCAGCAGGTACTCGGCGATGGTCATGCTGGCCGCCACCCGCAGCCGCGAGTCCCGCCGGCCCCGCAGCGCCTGGGCCCCCACGTCGAAGGCCTCGGCGGCCTCCACCACCCGCCGGGCCCAGTCGGTGACCAGCGCGCCCTCGGCCGTCAGCGTCGAGCCGCGCGGCGAGCGGTCCACCAGCGCCACCCCGAGCCGGGTCTCCATGGCCCGGATCCGGCTGCTCGCCGCCGGCTGCGTGATGCCCAGCCGCCGCGCGGCGCCGCTCAGGCTGCCCACCCGGGCCACCGTGAGCAGCAGCTCCAGCGCTCCCAGGTCCGGCACGCGGTGCGCGAGCGGAACCAGCTCCTCGTTACCCATAACATCAGTTTATGGCCTCATAGACCTGCGGCCTCTGCCGCATGTTCCCTCCCGACGGGACGCTGGGCCCATGGCCACCACCGTCGTACGCCCCCGCACCACCGCCGCACCCGTCCTGCGGACCCACAAGGTCCCGCGGCTGCGCCACCTCGCCCCCAACTGGTACGCCCCCGTCATGGGCACGGCGATCATCGCCAACGCCGGCGCGACCCTCCCGTACCAGCTCCCCGGCCAGCGCGTGGCCTGCCAGATCGCCTGGGCGCTGTCCGCCGTGGCCCTCGCCGTGCTGCTGGCCGCCCGGGCCGGGCACTGGCTCCACCACCGCGACCAGGCCCGCGCCCACCTCCTCGACCCGGCCGTGGCGCCCTTCTACGGCTGCCTCGCGATGGCCCTGCTGGCCGTCGGCGGCGGCACCCTGATCGTCGGCAAGGACCTCGTCGGGACGGGCGCCGCCGTCGCCGCGGACGCCGTGCTCTTCACCGCCGGCACCCTGATCGGCCTGGTCATGGCCGTGGTGGTGCCCTATCTGATGGTCGTCCGGCACGAGGTGGACGCCTCCCGGGCCACCCCCGTCTGGCTGCTGCCCGTGGTCTCCCCCATGGTCTCCGCCGCCGTCGGCCCGCTGCTGGTCCCCCACCTGCCCGCCGGGCAGCCCCGCGAGGCACTGCTGCTGGCCTGCTACGCCATGTTCGGCATCAGCCTGCTGGCCACCCTGCTGCTGCTCCCCCTGGTCTTCGGCCGGCTGGTCGTGAGCGGCCCGCTGCCCCTGGTGCTGACCCCGACCCTGTTCCTGGTCCTCGGCCCCCTCGGCCAGTCCACCACCGCCGTGAACCAGCTCGCCGACGTGGCCCCCGGGGCGATCGACGCCGCCCACGCGCACGCCCTCGGGGCCTTCGCGGTGGTCTACGGGGTGCCCGTCATGGGCTTCGCCCTGCTGTGGCTGGCCCTCGCCGTCTCGATGCTGGTCCGGGCCGCCCGTGGCGGCATGGGCTTCGCGATGACCTGGTGGGCGCTGACCTTCCCCGTCGGCACCTGCGTCACCGGCGCCGCCGGGCTGGCCCGCCACACCGGTCTGGACGCCTTCGCCTGGCTGGCCACCGCCCTGTTCCTGGCCCTGCTGACGGCCTGGCTGCCGGCCGCCGTCCACACCCTGCGCGGCCTGTTCGCCGGCCGCCTGCTGCCGGCCTGCTAGACGGCCCGCCTCCGGAGCGCCGCCTCCACGGCTGCCGCCAGCACCTCCGGGGCCCGTGCCAGGGAGGGCCCGTACCAGGTCAGGTGGCGGCCGCTGACCAGGGCGGCGGGCAGCCCGGGGAAGGCTTCCGGGCCGTCCGCGGCGGTGAAGCGGTACGGCTCGTCCGGCAGCACCACCAGATCGCAGCCGCTCGCGGCGAGCTCCGCCTGCGGCACCCTTGGATACCGCTCCGGGTGCTCCGCGTACACGTTGCGCACGCCCAGCCGGGCGAGCAGGTCCCCGGCGAAGGTGTCGCGGCCCAGCACCATCCAGGGCCGCCGCCACACCGGTACGAACGCGGTCAGGGATCCGACGGGCTCCACGGCCGCCCACGCCTGCTCGGCCCGGTCCAGCCACGGGGGCCGCTTCAGCCCCAGGGCCCCCACCAGCACCCGGTCCAGCTCGCTCAGCGCCTGCGGCAGGCTGCGGATCTCGGTGACCAGCACCTCCACCCCGGCCGCGCGCAGCGCCGCCAGGTCGGGGGCCCGGTTCTCCTCCTCGTTGGCGATCACGAGGTCCGGGCGCAGCTCCACGACCGCCCGTACGTCCGGGTTCTTGGTGCCCCCGATCCGCACGGCGTCCCCCAGGCCGGCGGGGTGCGTGCACCAGTCGGTCACCCCGGCCAGCACGCCGGGCGCGCTCACGGCCACCGCCTCGGTCAGGGACGGCACGAGCGAGACGACGCGCACCGCCTCAGCGCCCCGGCGAGGGCGGCTCGGAGGTGGCGTGGATGTGGTCGCCCACGGCGACGACCAGCAGCCGGGTGTCGTCGCTGACCGCCCGCCAGCGGTGGCGCACCCCGCCGGACAGGAACAGCGCGTCCCCGCACTCCAGCCGGTACGCCCGCCCCTCGGCCTCCACCTGGCAGGCGCCGGAGACCACGTACATCAGTTCGTCGTTGCGGTGCTGGTACTCGCGGCCCGCGTCCTGGTCGCCGGTGAACTCCAGCGCGTGCAGCTGGTGGTGGCCGCGCACCAGGGGGCGCACGCCCATCACCGGAGCGGTCCCGGACTCGTCCCCGGCCCGTACGAGGTCCACGGTGCGCGCCGTGTCGGAGGCGGCCAGCAGGTCGAGGGCCGTGGTCTCCAGCGCGTCCGCGACCCGCTCCAGCGAGCGCATGCTGGGGCGGGCCCGCTCGTTCTCTATCTGGCTGAGGAAGGGGACGGACAGGCCGCTGCGCGCTGACACCGCGGCGAGGGTCAGGTGCAGCGCGCGGCGCCGTTTGCGCACGGCGACGCCCACCCGCAGCGGCTCCTTGGAGTCCTTCTCCTTGTCGTGGGCGTCGGCCGCGCCCGCCCGCGCGGCCGCGTAGCGCCCGCCGTCCGCGGCGTCCGCGGTGCTTCCGTCTTCCTTGCCGTTCATGTCGGGGCTGCCCTCCCCTGTCCGTCGTCGCACATCGGTGTGCTCTAAGCACCTTACGCAGCAACCGCCTCCGGATTCGCGCGCAAGGGCCCAGCCGGCGGCGACCCGGCCGGTTCCCGTGGTTCCCCCGTCACCCTACGCGGGCCCCGCCCTTGCTCCACAGGGCGCGGTCGCCGTCGAGGACCACCACGTCACCGGCGGGACGGACCAGCAGCCGCGCCCCGGGGTGCCCGCCGGTCCCGCTGCTCCACACGCTCGCGCCCCCGGCGTCGCGCACGCTCAGCTCGCCGTCGGCGGAGAAGAGGGCCTCCCGGCCGGCGCCGCCGGTGCCCGCGTTCCACAGGCGGGCGCCCTCGGCGTCGAGCAGGACGAGGTCCCCGTCGGCCTGGAAGGCCAGCCGTACGGCGCCCGCGTCGAGGACGTCGCCGGCACGCAGGACGGTGCCGGCGTGGACCTCCACCGAGTCGTCGAGGCGGCCCTCGGCCAGGGCGCGCAGGGTGGGCAGCGAGGGCGTGAAGGCGTAGAGGGCGCCCTCGGTGCGCACGAACCGGCCGAAGCGCAGGGTGGTGGGGCGGCTGCCGCGCTCGGATGCGGTCTCGAAGGTGACGGGGGACTCCGGGCCGATGACCGGGTCCGCTCCGACGCGGGGGTTGCGGCCGGGCGGGAAGTCGGTCTCGTCGATCCACCGCTTGATGACGAACTCGTACTGCTGGACGAGGTCGGCCTGGTAGCCGACGAAGACCAGGCCGCGCGGGGCGCGCTGCTTCCCGGCGGGCCGCTCGAAGTCGTAGGCGGGGCCGTAGGGGATGCCGCGCCGGATGATCCGCCGGTTGTCCAGCTCGGCGGCGGCCAGCGGGGGCCGGCCGGGGGCGGGTACGAGGCCGTCGCGCGGGTTGCCCTTGCGGATGTGCGCGAACAGCGGGGTGCGCCGGCCGTCGGGGTCGTCCGCGTACTTCAGGGCGGCGTCCGGATCCGTCCCGAAGGGAGCGGGCTGCTCGGCGAGCGGGCAGCCCGCGACGGGCGTGCCGCCGGGCCACCGGCCGACGAGGCGGGCCGCGACCCAGGTCTCGGTCGCCTCGGGCGGCGCGGCCCCGGCCCTCTTGAGGTCGGCCAGCCGCTCGCGGGCCTGCGCCCACCAGCCCGGGACGTCCTGGGCCATCCTCCGCACCACCTGGAAGGAGCCGCCGGTGGCCCAGGCGGGCAGTCCGGCGGGCCGCCGCCCGGCCTTCTCCTGCCCGACGAGGAACTCCCCGGGCGGGACCAGACGGGTCCCCGGCTTGCCCTTCACGGTGGTCCCGTCGGCCAGGTCCGGTTCGTGGAAGCCGCGTACGCCGGGCTGGCTGATGCCGTCGGAGAAGCCGAAGTGCTCGTGCCCCTTCAGCGCCCCCGGCAGCTTGCCGCCGTTCTGCCGGAAGACGACCTCGCCGCCGGCCGGGCCGAGGGCCTCCTTGTGGCGGGCGACGGCGGAGGCGAGCCGGGCGGGGTCGTCCGCCGAGAGGCTGAGGACGGCGTGCACGGCGCCCCCGGGCTCCTCGGCGCCGAACAGCCACGAGCGGGGGGAGCTTTCGCCGGTGTCGCCGAGCGCCTCCGCGGTCCGGTTGAACGTCCGTGACAGATCGGCGAGTTCGTCGGTGCCCGACACGTCCAGCCGGTGGTCCAGCTCGCCCTCGCCGAG
>NZ_JBEZKZ010000124.1:0-13203 GCF_040651895.1 Streptomyces sp. NPDC048352 | reverse complement strand
TTCCAGGCGTCGAGGGAGAACTCCTGCCAGGCGTAGTTGAACCGCCCGGTGGGGTTGTTGAAGGAGAACACCGTCACGACGACGTTCGGCCCGGATCAGTCTCCGGCCACCGACAGGGAGAGCGCGAAGCGGCCCGCCGAGTCCGTCCACCAGTGGGTCAACTCAAGCCCCGCATCGGCCAGTTCCTTGCGCACGCCGTCCTGACGGAACTTCGCCGAGATCTCCGTCAGGATCTCCTCACCCTCCTCGAACGGCACCAGCAGGTCCAGCGCCCGGACCTTGACCGTCACCGCCGACCGGGCCCGCAGCCGCATCTCGATCCACTCGTGCTCCCGGTTCCACACCGCCACGTGGTCGAAGCCGGCGGTGTGGAAGTCCGCGCCCAGCTCCCGGTCGATGACCGTCAGCACGTTCTTGTTGAACTCCGCCGTCACCCCCCGCGCGTCGTCGTACGCCGCCACCAGCGCGGCCTCGTCCTTCACCAGGTCGGTGCCCAGCAGCAGCGCGTCCCCGGGCGACAGCATCGCCCGTACGGACGCCAGGAACACCGCCCGCTCCGGCGGCAGCAGGTTGCCGATCGTGCCGCCGAGGAACACCACCAGCCGCGGCCCCGGCGACTCCGGCAGGTGCAGCTGCCCGGTGAAGTCCGCCAGCAGCGCGTGCACCTCCAGCCCCGGATGCTCCGCCAGCAGCACCTCGGCCGCCCCCGTCAGGGCGCTCTCGCTCACGTCCACCGGTACGTACGTCCGCAGCGCGGGCATCGCCGCGATCAGGTGCCGGGTCTTCTCCGAGGAGCCGGAGCCCAGCTCCACCAGCGTGCGCGCGCCGCTCACCGCCGCGATCTCCCCGGCCCGTTCCAGCAGGATCTCCCGCTCGGCACGGGTCGGGTAGTACTCGGGCAGCCGGGTGATCTCCTCGAAGAGCTCACTGCCCCGGGCGTCGTAGAACCACTTCGGCGGCAGCTCCTTCGGGAAGCGGGTCAGGCCGTTCAGGACGTCGCTGCGCAACGCCTTGTCGGCCGCGTGCTCGTCGAGGGTCCGGGTCATCTGGAAATCGCTCACGGGGAGGTCTCCTTGAGGGGGGTCAGGGCGACCCGCGTGCGGGTGGCGGTCAGCAGGGTCCGGTCGGGCACTTCGCACCAGCGGGCGTCGTCGTCGTGCGGCTCGGACGCCACGACCACCCGGCCCGCCGCCGGATCGGCGAGGTACCAGAGGGAGTCCCCCCAGGCGGTCGCGGCGACGGAGGCGCCGTCGGTCAGCAGCAGGTTCAGCCGGGAGCCGGGGGCGGCGCAGGACAGCTCGCGGACCGGCTCGGCCAGCGCCGTGCCCATGTCGTCGCCCTGCCGCAGCCGGTGCAGCACCAGGGCCCAGATGAGGGCCGAATCGGTGCGCGCCGCCAGCTGGAGCAGGTCCCTCGGCGGCAGGCCGGCGGCGAGCGCGGCCGCCGAGTCCGGCCAGTCCCGCACGGCCCCGTTGTGGCTGAACAGCCACGGACCCGAGGCGAAGGGAGCAGCGGCCGCCTCCCCGTCCGCGCTGGGGAGCGTGGCATCGCGCACGGCGGCCAGGAACGCCCCGCTGCGCACGACGCGGGTGAGGTCGGCGAAGGTCAGGTCACCCCATACGGGCCCGGCGCGACGGTAGCGCGCCGGAACGGGATCGCCCTCCGCGTACCAGCCCACCCCGAAGCCGTCCGCGTTGACCGTGCCGAACCGCTGGCGGCGCGGGCGCCAGGACTGGTGGACCAGGGAGTGCGCGGGTTCGCTCAGCAGCCACTCCAGGGCCACGGGCGGCCCGAGGTAGACGAGGTGACGGCACATCAGACGTCCCTCGCGGTGCGGAAGCCGGAGAAGATCTGCCGGCGCACGGGCAGGTCCCAGTTGCGGAAGGTGCCCCGGCAGGCCACCGGGTCCACGGCGAAGGAGCCACCGCGCAGCACCTTGTGCGCCGGGCCGAAGAACACCTCCGAGTACTCCCGGTACGGGAAGGCGCGGAAGCCCGGGTAGGGCAGGAAGTCCGAGGCCGTCCACTCCCACACGTCGCCGATCAGCTGGCGCACCCCCAGCGGGGAGGCCCCGGCGGGATAGCCGCCGGCCCGGGCGGGGCGCAGGTGGCGCTGGCCCAGGTTTGCGTGGGCCGGGGTCGGGTCGGCATCGCCCCAGGGGTAGCGGCGGGAGCGGCCGGCGGCCGGGTCGTGGCGGGCGGCCTTCTCCCATTCCGCCTCCGTGGGCAGCCGGCGGCCCGCCCAGCGGGCGTACGCGTCCGCCTCGTACCAGCTCACATGCAGAACCGGTTCTTCATCGGGCACCGGCTCGGTCACCCCGAAGCGGCGGCGCAGCCACTGGCCGCCCTCCCGGTGCCAGAACAGCGGCGCCCCGATGTCGTGCGCCCTGATCTGCTCCCACCCCTCGGCGGCCCACCAGCGGGGCTCGCCGTAGCCGCCGTCCGCGATGAAGGCCTGGTAGGCGGCATTGGTCACCGGCACCGTGTCGATCCAGAAGGGGGCCACCTCCCGTACGTGCGCGGGCCGTTCGTTGTCCAGCGCCCAGGGCTCGGTGGAGGTGCCCATGGTGAAGGGGCCGCCCGGCACGAGGACTTCGGCCGCGGGCGGGGGAGGTCCCTGGGGCGGGTCCGGGTCCGGCGCGGCCAGCACCGGCGCACCCGCCCGAAGCTGGTGGGTGATCAGCATCGTTTCGTCGTGCTGCTGTTCGTGCTGGGCGATCATCCCGAAGGCGAACCCCTGGTCGAGCAGGGCCGTGCCCTCCAGCGGGGTGCGCTCCAGCAGGGCGAAGACGCGGCCGCGCACCTCCGCCGCGTACCGGCGGGCCTCCTCCGGGCCGAGCAGGGGCAGCTTCGGCCGTTCGGCGCGGGGATGCTCGAAGGCGTCGTACAGGGAGTTGATCTCAGGGCGCATGGACTCCCGGCCGGCCACGCGGCCCAGCAGCCACAGCTCCTCCTGGTTCCCGATGTGCGCCAGGTCCCAGACCAGCGGGGACATCAGGGGGGAGTGCTGCGCGGTCAGGTCGCGGTCGCTCACCGCGTCGGTGAGCGCGGCGGTACGGGCCCGGGCGGTGGTCAGGGCGGCGACGGCACGCTCGCGCAGCAGCTCCGGGTGGATCTCGGGGTGGGTCTCGGTGGTCACGGGCGCGGTCCCTTCGCGGCGGGCGGCCGCCGGCGGTGTTCCCCGGCGTCGGCGGTGTCGCGGACTTCTGCGGCTGCGGCTGTGGTCGGGGCTTCGGCCGCGGTCGTGGTCGCTGCGCCGGTTCCGATGCCGGCTTCGGCGTCGTCCGCCGGGCAGCGGCCGCGCAGCACGTAGCGGTCGGCGAAGGCCGCGACCGCGTCCTGGACGTGCCTGCCCGCCCCCAGCCGCGGCAGCGCCTCGGCTGCGGCCCGGAAGCACGCGGCGGCAGCCGTGCGCAGCTCCGGGTCGGCCAGCCCGGACCGGGCGGCGGACCGCCACAGGGGGTTGCGCGGCGCGCACCGCGGCCCGTACGCGTCGGCCAGCGCCTTCACCGCCCGGTAGGCGGTCTCCGAGGCCTCCGGGTCGTCGAACAGCGCCTGCACGACCGCCACCGGGACCAGCCAGCCGTCCTCGCCCGGCTGCGCGTCGATCATCCGCAGCTCCAGGTGGCCGCGCGGCCGCACCGGCGGGAACAGCGTGGTCAGGTGGTACTCCAGGTCCTCGACGGTGGGCCGCCGCTCACCGCCGGTACGCAGCCAGTCGCGGAAGCTCAGCCCGCTCGGCACGGCCCAGGGGCCGTCTCCCGGGGACCGTACGCACATCACCTCGGAGTCCAGCGCGTGCCGGACCCAGCCGGCCCGGGGCTCGGCGTGCAGCGGCGGCGCGAGCGCCCTCCGGGGGTCGATGTCGCCCCAGATCCCCTGCCGGGCGCACCGCCAGCCCCGGTACGGACCGTCACGGCCCGGCGAGTTGGCGAAGGCGGCCACCAGGACCGCGCCCAGCAGGTGCGCGAGGTGCCAGCGCCGGCCGTACCCCAGCGGGCCGGGCTCCTCGTGGCCGGCGTCCACGCAGACCTGCACGGAGGCGGAGCTGCGCATCATGGCGCGCCCGGCCGGGCCGGTACGGTCGAAGTAGGCCTCCATCGCGTCGTAGCGCGGGCTGGCCAGCAGGCGGCGCAGCGGCCCGCGGGGGTCCTGGCCGAGGCCGTGCAGGACGAGGCCCTGGCCGCGCAGGACGCCGCGGACGGCGGTGAGGTCGGACTGCAGGCCGTCGAGGCAGGCGGTGAGCGAGTCGGCGGGGGCCGAACTGAGCTCCAGCTGGCCGCCGGGCTCGACGGTGAGCCGGGAGTTCAGCGGCAGGGCGCCGGCGGCCGCGTGGGCCGCGGTCAGCCGCTCGGGGGACAGCGGCAGCCAGGGCCGCTCGGCGTCCAGGACGAGCCATTCGAGCTCGGCGCCGAGAAGGCGGGGCGGACCGGTCTTGAAGCAGATGCCGTGGACCAGGTCCTCGGCGGCCCCCTCGGTCAAGGGGTCGTGTTCGGCGCTGGGGGCGGATGGAGCGGGCGAGTCCTCGGGCATCACCGGAACCTCGTCTCCTGTCGTCGGCCGTGATCTCACCCGTGCCTACCCCTCCTCGGGGGGCTAATTCCTTTGCTGCGCCCCGGCTTTGGCCCCAGGATTGCGGCGTGAGCAGCAGATTGCGGGAGATCGCGCGGGACAATGCGCTGATCGCGGCGGCCGGGGGGTACCGGACGCGGTCGGGGCGGCGGGTTTCCCTCGCCGCCGGCCTGGCGGACGCCAAGGCCGGAACCAGGATATATGGACCAAACCGGGTCATCCCAGACGGAGCGTCCGTTGGGGGAACACACCGGACGGTCTTCGAGGTCACGGGGGAGAGCAGTACGGTCGCCGCGCGACGCCTCGCGGACGGGGGCCCGGTCGCCGTCCTGAACTTCGCCTCGGCCCGCAATCCGGGAGGCGGGTACGTGCGCGGGGCCAAGGCGCAGGAGGAGGCCCTGTGCCGCGCCTCGGCCCTGTACGAGACCCTCCTGGAGGCCCCGGAGTACTACGCGGTCCACCGCGCGGGAAGGAGCACCTTCTACACCGACCGGGTGATCCACTCCCCCGGGGTGCCGGTGTTCCGCGACGACCGGGGCGAACTGCTGGACACCCCGTTCCGGGCCGGGTTCCTCACCTCCCCGGCCCCGAACGCCGGCACGATCCGCCGCCAGGAGCCGGACCGGGCGCACGAGATCCCCGCCGCCCTGGGCCGCCGGGCCGAGCTGGTCCTGGAGGTGGCGGCCCTGCACGGGTACGGGCGGCTGGTGCTCGGCGCCTGGGGGTGCGGGGTGTTCCGGAACGACCCGGCGCAGGTGGCACAGGCCTTCCGGGCGCTGCTGACCGGCCGCTTCGCGGGGGCGTTCGAACGGGTCGTGTTCGGCATCCTGGACCGCGACCCGCGCACCCGCGAGGCCTTCGCCGCAGCCTTCGCCGACTGCTGAGGGGGGCGGTGGTGCGGAAAATGTCGGCGCCCGCCGGCGCACCGCGCCTCGCCCGCGACAGCGTCACCGGCCGCCCCCGCGCGCGCGGGAGGCGGGACCGCCATGGGAGCATCGCGGCATGCGCCTGACAGCCGACGGAACCACGCCGGTACCGCGGGCGGTCCTGGCTCGGCACCTGGAGACGGACGACGGCCACGCGTTCGAGCCGGCCGGTCCGCTCTTCCTGTTCGCCGGCGACCGGATCGCCTCTGAAGGCGGCGCGCTCGTGGTCCTGCGGGCCGACGGCCGGCGCCTGACGGCGGCCGGCGGCTGGGCCACCCGCTGCCGCGGGCGGGCCGCCACCGGCCGGCCGGCGGACTACTGCCAGCCGTAGCGCTCGCGCAGGCGGTCCACCACCAGGCGGAAGCGTCCCGGATCCAGCGCGCAGGCCTCCCGCCGCATCCCCGACTCGTGCACCCGCAGCACCCGGTCCAGGTCCACCCAGGACTCGCGTCCGGCGCCGTCCCAGGGGCCGGAGCCGATCGGCACCCACTCCCGGTCGTCGTCGTGCCGCTTGCTGGAGAGCTGGACGGCGAGCAGCGTCGCCCCGCCCGCCTCACGCGCGACCACCAGCACCGGGCGGTCCTTGCCGCGCCCGTCGTTCTCCTCGAAGGGGACCCAGGTCCACACGATCTCACCCGGGTCCGGGTCCCCGTCCGGGTCGGGGGCGTACTCGGTGCGGACCGGGCCGATGGCGCCGGGATCGGCCTCGGTGGTGGCGGTGCGCCCGTCCCGGCCGGGCTGCGCGACGTGGCCGCTGCCGTGATGCGAAAGTGCCGTCATGCGGGCGAGGTTAGTGCTTCGGCCGGCGCTTCCCGCGCCGCACACGGGCTCCGCACCGCGCGTTCCCCCTCGGATTCCGGTCGAGATCGACTCGCCGTGAGCACAGGCGGGACGGGCGGCGGGAACTTCTCCCGGACGCGGAGCGTCCTCCTGCCGAGAGGCTGATCAACGAGCGCGCGGGGGTAATGGTATGGCGGTCACGCTGGCCGAGGAGATCGTTCTGCTGTCCCTGGACGACGAGTCCGGCTCGGCACAGCAGCGGCAGGCGGCCGGCTGGGCCGTGGCGGGAGGCATCCTGCTCGAACTCGTCCTGGCGGGCCGGGTCTCCGTCACCGGCGAGCGCCTCGAGGTGACGGACACGACGCCGACCGGGGAGCCGCTCCTCGACGGCCGGGCGGCGCTGATGGCCACCTGGCTGCGGGGGCGCGGCCGGCGCCGGGCGACGGACTGGCTGGCCCACGACCAGCCCAAGGCCGTCTCGGCGGCCGTGGAGGTCCTCTGCCGGCGGGGCGTGGTCGCCGAGGAGAAGCGCAAGGTGCTCGGCATGTTCCCGGTACGCCGCTACCCGGAGGCCGACGGCACGGTCGAGCGCGAGCTGCGGGACCGGCTCCGCGCCGTCGTACTGGACGGCGCGGAGCCCGATACGCGGACGGCCGGTCTCATCGCGCTGATCCACGCCGCCAAGCTGCACGCGCTGGCCTTCCCCGACGGCGAACGCAAGCGGGTCACCGCGCGGATGGCGGAGGTCGCCGAAGGCCAGTGGGCGGCCACGAGCGTCCGGCAGGCCATCCGCGACACCCAGGCGGCGATGGCCGCGGTCGCGGTGCTGACGGTCACGGCCGTCAGCTGAGGCACGGTCCTCCGGGTTCCGCCCTTAGGGTGCCGATCATGGACGCTGCCCTGCTCGACCGCCGGACCCGCACGCACGACGAATGCGTCCCGCCCGCCCTGGTCGACCGCCTCCTCGCCCTCGGGCACGCGGACGTCGTGCGGGCGCAGGCCCTGGCGGAAGACGGCGACTGGTTCTGCGCCCGCGCCTGGGCGCGGCGCCTCGCCCGGCGGGGCGAAACGGATGAGGCCCTCGCTGTCCTGGCCCCGTACGTCGGGACGGGCTGGGTCACCGCGGCCGAGGAGACCGCCCGGGTGCTGGAAGCGGCCGGCCGGGGCGAGGAGGCCATCGGCCTGCTGCGCCCCTTCGCCCGGGACGGGGAACGGTCCGCACTGCGCGAGCTGGCGCCGCTGCTGGTCCGCCACGGCCGGGGCGTGGAGGCGTACGCGCTGCTGCTGCCGCACATCGAGGACGGGCACCTCGCCGAGGCGCTGGCCGACGTGGCAGTCGGCCTGGGCCGGGGCGACGAGGTCGCGGAACTGCTGACGGCCCGGATCGCGCCGGCGGACCCGTGCGCCCGGTGCGGCAGCCCGGAGTGCAAGGTGCGCCGCGCGGGACCGTTCAACGCCGTGGCCCTCCTGGCCTCCGTACGCGAGCGCCAGGGCCGCACCGACGAGGCGGTCGAGGTGCTGCGTACGTACGGCTCCGCCCCGGTCGACGGCCGCGACCCGCTGGCCGGACTGCTGGCGCGGCACGACCGCATCGACGAACTCCGCGCCCACGCGGCGGGCGGCGACCGGCTGGAGGCCGTGACCGAACTGGCGGAGCTGCTGGAGGCCCGGGGCGACGTGACCGGCGCGGTCGAGGCCTACCGCCGGCACGCGGAGCACGAGCGGTGGCCGCAGCCGCCGGTCCTGCTCGCGCAGCTGCTCGCCCGGCACGGCCGGGGCCCCGAGGCCATCGAGGTGCTGCGGGCGCACGACAGCTCCGACGACCACGTCCTCGGCGTACTGTGCGGGCTGTTCGCCGCCGAAGGCCGGGCCGCGGAGGGCCTCGCCCACCTGGACGCCCTCAAGGCCCGCCGGGAAGGGGAGGAACGGGAGCTGTTCCGGCTCCGCGGCCCCCTCATGGCGGCGTGCGGACGGCTGGACGAGGTGGAGCAAGCGGCCCGCGCGCACGCCGAGGGGGCAACGCCGTACGCGACGGAAAGCCTGGCCCACCTGCTGGCCTGCTGCGGGCGCCTGGAGGAGGCCGCAGCCCTCCTGGAAGCGGACCGCCTGGAACACCGCCAGGACCTCGCCCCGCTGCTGCTGGAGCTGGGCCGCGCCGAGGAGGCCGTCACCCTGCTGCGCACCCCGCGCGCCGACGCTCCGGCACCCGAGCCGCGGGGCTACGGCGACTGCCCGCCGTTCTGAAGCCCGTCCTTGGCCAGAACCCCCGCCGACGGGCCGGAGCCGGGAGCCGAGTGACGTCATGCTGTGCGCCCGCACCGCCGGCACCGGCGCAGCGACCACCTGCGAGGGCGACGACGGCGGGCCTCTGACCGTCACCAAGATCGATAGAGCAGCTGCTGGTCAACCCACTCAGCGAACGAAGTAGATCACTGTGCCGTGGTGGTGGTCGGGAGAGGTCAGGCCCCAGAGGAACAGCCCCACGACGATGGCCAGCAGGATCAGCCCCGGCACGTTCTCGGGTCCCCAATGGACGGGCTGCCGAACCGGTGGGTCGGGTGTGGCGTCGTTGCGCGCAGCCTCGAAGTCGGCGCGCTGCCAGGACGCGACATCGGCCTCACCCCGGGCGATCCGCTCGGCCACGCGGCGTACGTCGGCCGCGTGGTAGGTCGGCTCGCGGGTCAGGTCCGGCGAGGGCGCAGCCGAGGTGCGGACGCTGTTGGACCGCGCCACGGCCCTGATGCTGCCCGGCCTGATCTGCGGCCAGATCTTCCGGACTTCGTCCTTCGTCAGCCAGTCTTCCCCGCCCTCAAGGTGCTGCTCGTCCGCCGCCCCCATGCGAAGCCCGCCCCCTCGCTCGCCGGTCACCCTTGGCTTGATACCCAGACCGCGGACAGATCATCCGGACCGAGCCGTCACACTCGAAGTCACGCCCACCGTGATCGGTAGAGCCTTTTCCGGGGCGGAACGAGCGCGCCAGGTGGTCACCGCGAGGATCAGTCGAGGCAGAACTCGTTGCCCTCGACGTCCTGCATCACGATGCAGGACTCGTTGACCCCGTCGGCGACCAGGAGCCGCACGCGTACCGCGCCGAGCGCGACCAGGCGCGTGCATTCCGCCTCGAGCGCGGCCAGGCGCTCCGCCCCCACGAGCCCGGTGCCGACCCGCACGTCGAGATGCACCCGGTTCTTGACGACCTTGCCCCCGGGAACGCGCAGGAAGAGCAGTCGCGGGCCCACACCGGAGGGATCGCCGCACGCGAACCACGAACCCCGGTCCTCGGGCGTCTGGGAGCGCTCGTATGCGTCCCACGTGGAGAACCCCTTCGGGGGCGGCGGTACGACGTACCCCAGCACCTCGCACCAGAAGCGGGCGACGCGCTCGGGTTCCGCACAGTCGAAGGTGACTTGGAACTGCCTGATCGATGACATCGGCGCACCCTAGCAGGGGGGGCGCTGTCGCTCATCTGGCTTTTCCGGGCGCGGGTTTGAGAGGTGGGGTCGACTCCGGCCCACCCGTCACGACCTAGCATGACCGCTCATGGGGACGCACATCGACGGAGTGATCGAGACCTACACCGCGGGCGGGGGCTGGGAGATGGAGGTCGATCTGCTCGACTTCGACCTCTGGAAGGCCCGGTACGCCCGCGAGTGCCTGTTCGGCTATTCCGACGGCCTGGGCCTGGACCGGCCGCTGTTCGACCAGCGGGGGTGGCCGGAGGACGCCTGCGAAGGAGTCCCGAAGGTCAGTGACGAACTGAGCCACGGCCACTCGTACGCGACGTGGGCCGAGATCGCGGCGGTCGACTGGGACGCACCGCTCTGCGACGGCCCCGACGGGAGCCTGCTGGGCGAGTGGCGGCCGGGGCCGGACGGCGCACTGGCGTGGCAGGGCTCGGTCTACCTGCCGGACGAGGTGCTCGAGGCGGCGGAGGAGCTCTTCGGGGAGTACCTGTTCCCGTCCGAGTGGCCGCCCGGCGGCGAGGTCCACCTGAACGGGGCCGTGTACCGTCCGGTGGTCCTCACGGCGGGCATGTACGTTCCGCCGGACGGTCCTTGGGGCCCGGTGTGGGCGTCGATGCGCGCGCTGGCGGCCGAGTACGGCGACGAGAACGTCCGCCTGGTGGTCTGGTTCGGCTGACCCGGCCCGCCCGCGAGGGTGACGGGGCAGGGCCGGGCGCGGCAGATCGCCGGGCGCTCCTCGTCGTCGGCCGCCGTCCGGAGCCCCTACCGCACGCCCCGGATGGGCCGTACCGCCAGTGCGCCCGCCACCGCCAGCAGGGCGGCGACGACGAACAGCGCGGTGTACCCGCCGCTCGCCGACACGACCACGGACGCGACGAACGGCGCGACGATCTGCGGCCCGGCGTTCGCGATGTTCAGAACACCCATGTCCCGTGCCGCGTCCTCCGCCACGGGAAGGACCATCGTCACCAGCGCCGTGTCCACGGCCATGTAGCAGCCGAACGCGAGCCCGTTGACCACGGCGAACGCGAGCATCGCGGCCCAGCTCGCCGACACGGCCGGGATCACCAGCGCGACCGCCGACAGCAGGGCCGAGGCACCCACGAACAGCTTGCGCCGGTCGAGCCGGTCCGACAGCCAGCCGCCCACCACCGTGGAGAGCACCATCGCCCCGCTCGTCAGCGGCATCAGCACGGCCACGGCCGCCTCCGCCCTCATTCCCGCGGGCAGCACGGTGTGGTCCTGGAGGATGTACAACTGGTAGCCGCTCACCGCGAAATAGCCGAGGACGAGCAGGGCCCGCCCGATGAACGCCCAGCGGAAGTCGTGGTCGCGCAGGGCGCTCGCGAAGGCGGCCAGCTGTGCGCGGACGGGCAGCGGCGCACGCGCCGGGAGCCGGTCCTCTCGCGTGCAGGCGGTGAACAGGACCGCCGCGCCCGCCACGATCACGCCGAAAACGAGGTAGCCGGTGCGGAAGTCCTCGGAGAACGCAGCGCCGGCCAGGGCCCCGAGGACGGAGCCGAAGGGCAGGCCCAGGCCGACGGCGGCCGAGGCCTTGCCGCGGGCGCTCACCGGCACCCGGTCGGGGACGACGGAGGTGAGGGCGGCCTGGTAGACGTTCATCACGGCCTGCCCGAGGCACCAGGCGAGGGTGATCAGCAGGATCGTGTCGGCGAGGCCGAGCAGCAGCATCGCCGGCACCGCGGCGAGCCCGCCGCCGAGGATCCACGGATTGCGCCTGCCGGTGCGGTCGGACAGGGCGCCGGCGACGGGGTTGAAGACCGTCGCGAAGACGGCTGAAACACCCGCGATCAGGCCGAAGTTGGCGACCTTGGCGGCCGGGTCCACGCGCTCGACCTGGAGCGCGAGCAGGATGCCGGCGACGCCGATGTAGAGGGCGTACATCGCGGTGTTGCCGACGAGCAGCAACGGCAGCAGGCCGCGCCCCGGAGCGGGTCTGTCGGAGGGGGCGGCGGCGGTGCCGGCGCCGCGGGAGGAAAGAGCCATGGTGCCCTCCTGGGCAGGGTGGAGGGGTGCGTAACCGCCCCGTGGCGCAGGGGCGGCGGCACGTCGGGAAGCGTCAGTTACACGTGTTACTGAAACGAGTAAGCACTGTGTAGCACCCGTTTCCGGCCAACCGCCAGCCCCCGTGCGGCATCGGGATGGAAAGATGCCACGGCCATGTCTGACTCAGAGAACCCGACGGGCCGGCGGACCAGGCCGACGCCCCCGACCAGCGCCGACGTCGCCCGGCTCGCGGGCGTCTCGCGCGCGACGGTCTCGTACGTCCTCAACAACGCGGAGGCCGTACGCATCAGCGAGCCGACGCGGCGCAGGGTCCGCGAGGCCGCCGAGGAGCTGGGCTACGTCCCGCACGCCGCCGCCCGGAGCCTGCGCGCCGGCCACACCCGGATCGTGCTGCTCCCCACCTCGCACGTGCCGGCCGGGCCGCTCTACAGCCATTTCCTCAACGAACTCCAGTGGGCCCTGCGCCGACTGGACTACACGGTGGTCCAGTACGGCAGCCTCGGCCTCGGCGGCGACGAGGCCACCCGGGCCTGGGCCGAGCTGCGGCCCGTGGCGGTGATCTCCCTCGGGGAGATCACCCTCTCCCCGCAGAACGTCGCCACCCTCAGACGGGCCGGTGCGCGGGCGGTGATCACGATGGGGCCGCGCGCGGTTCCGGGCGCGCACGCGCTGGTGATGGACCAGGCGGAGGTCGGTGCCCGGGCCGCCGCGCACCTCGTGGAACGCGGCCGCCACCGGATCGGCGTGGTCGTCCCCCGGGAGCCGGGCCTGGAGCTGTTCTCGGCACCCCGCCTGGCGGGCGCCGAGTCGGTGCCGGGGGCCCGGGTCCGGCCGCTGCCGATGGCCTACACCGAGGAGTCGGCCGCCGCGCTGGCGGCGCGGTGGGGGGCGCTGGGGCTGGACGCGGTGTTCGCCTACAACGACGAGTACGCCATGCTGCTGATGCGGGCCCTTCAGGACGCGGGGCTGCGGATCCCCGGGGACGTGGCCGTCATCGGCGCCGACGACCTCCTCCTCGGACGGCTGCTCCGGCCGAGGCTGAGCACGGTGCGGATCGAGCTGCCGGCGGGGGAGTGGCTGGCGGGGCTGGTGGACGCGGCGGTACGGGATCCTTCGGAGATCGGGGAGCGGCGGGATCTGCTGGCGGCCGTGGCGCTGCCGCGCGACTCAACCTGACCCCGCGCCCCTGCCCGGCCCCGCGCCACCCTGGGGCTCCGCCCCAGACCCCGCGCCTCAAACGCCGGCGAGGCTGGGTTGTGCCGGCCAGGGCGGGTTGGGCCCGCGAGGGCGAGTCACAGGCCCACGAGACGGGGACGAGGGCACGCACCGGAGGGGGGAAGCGGACACTCACCGGAGGGGGCGGGGGTGGGGTGGGGTGTCGTCCGGGACTAAAACGAGATGAATTCGGCGCGCGGTACCGCTTCCCCACCGGAT
>NZ_JBEZKZ010000123.1:0-13523 GCF_040651895.1 Streptomyces sp. NPDC048352 | reverse complement strand
TGGTGCCGGCTGTTGGGCCGGACCCCCCCGTTTTCGGGGGCGGGGCGGCGCGGGGGGGGGGGGGGGGGGGGGGCGCCGTTCGTCGCCGAGCCCGCCCCGCGGTCCTCGTCCGTTCTACGGAGCGGCCGTCAGGAACATGCCGGTGTGGTCACCGCCGGCGGTGTTCTTGCAGCTGGAGGCCGAGCCCGCGGGCTGGGCCACGGCCAGGGCGAGGCAGCGGCCGACGGCCAGCTGCCCGAAGTGGTTAGGGTGCATGGACTCCTGGACCAGGCCCTGGGTCTCGTTGTTGTCGATCCAGCGCGCCCATTCGCTCGTCGCCGCCGAGGCGGGGACGGCGGAGGTCACCTGCTTGCTGGCCTTCGCGCACACCTCACGGCCCTGGAGCATGTCGCGCAGGTCCAGGAACTGCACGCCCTTGGCCGCCGCGACGCCCTTGATGCGGTTGGCGATCTGCGGGACCAGGGAGTCCCGGGCCCAGTCGGAGTCCCGGTTCCAGAAGGGGCAGCCGCCGGTGTTGAGGCGGCTCCAGTCGCTCTGGGTGTACCGGTTCTCGGCCCCCCGCGGGATCGGCGACGGGTAGGACTGCAGCACGACGCGGTACGCCGAGTCCGCGTACCCGGCCAGGCGCATCACCGCCCGGATCTCGTCGACCGACTTGCCGACGCCGGCCATGACCGCGTCGATCTTCTGGTCGACGCCGGCCTGCTGGTCGTCGTAGCAGTACGAGTTCCACAGGACGAAGTCGTACGCGCAGTCCTTGATGATGTCGGCGAAGCCGAGGTCGTTCCCGCCGATGGACAGCGCGATGACCTTCACGTTGCGGCTCGCGGCCACCGCCGCCAGCTGGTCGGCCTGCGGTGCCTCGCCCTTGTACGCCACGCCCCCGTTGGAGGCGCGGAAGACGTTCTGCGACGTCGCCCCGGAGCAGGCCAGGTTCACCGCCGTCTCGGCGACGGCCCCGGCGCTGAGCACCTCGGCCGAGTCCGAGCGGTGGCAGCCGCCCGCGGTGGCGCCGTACACCTTGGCGGGATCGTAGGAACTGCCGCTGAGCCACGCCCGGTCGGTGCCGTTCCTGCTGCCGCTGTTGGTCAGGCTGTTGCCCTTCCAGCGCCCGGCCTCGCCGGAGATGTAGCTGTCGCCCATGGACACCACCGCGGTGGGCCCCGTCCCGGGACCGGCCACCGCCGTCCCGGCCCCGCCGGCGAGCAGCGCGGCGGCGAGCGGGAGGACCAATCCGGCGCCGGCCAGTCGTCGCACACGACGTGGGACGGCCCGGCCCTTGCCGGCCTTTCGGAATCCGATCACTGCGGAACTCCTGCGGTCGGCCACGCCGAAGTCGGCACAACTTCGGTGCGTGGCTTGGAAAGTGGGGGTACCGCCGGCGCCGGTGGCATCGGAAAGGTGGCACGCGCCCGCTTGTTACCGCTAGGTACAGTCGGATTACGATGCCGTAACGCCCGACCGGTCGGTCGGGTGTCAAGGCCGGATCAGGTCAGGGCGGCAGGGACGGGCGGCGCCGTTCCGCTTCGCACGTGCTCACGCCCGTGCGGAAACGGCTCCGCCCCCGGCGCCTCGGGGGCGGCGGGGGCGGAGTCGGTGCTCGGCTGCTGTGCGATTCAGCCGAAGGGAGTGGTGGGAGGTCAGCCGACCAGCTGGTCGTACGCGGGCAGGGTGAGGAAGTCCGCGTAGTCGGCGTCCAGCGAGACCTGGAGCAGGAGGTCGTGGGCCTGCTGCCACTTCCCGGCCGCGAAGGCCTCGTCGCCGACCTCGGCGCGGATCGCCTCGAGCTCCTCGGCGGCGATCTTGCGGGTCAGTTCGGCGGTGGCGCGCTCGCCGTTCTCGAAGACGACTCCGGCGTTGATCCACTGCCAGATCTGGGACCGCGAGATCTCCGCCGTGGCGGCGTCCTCCATGAGGCCGAAGATGCCGACGGCGCCCAGGCCGCGCAGCCAGGCCTCGATGTAGCGGGTGCCGACCTGGACCGCGTTGCGCAGGCCCTCGTAGGTGGGCCGGGCGTCCAGCGAGTCGATCGCGATCAGGTCGCCGGGGGCCACCGAGACGTCCTCGCGGAGGCGGTCCTTCTGGTTCGGCTTCTCGCCGAGCACCGCGTCGAAGGAGGCCATGGCGATCGGGACCAGGTCGGGGTGGGCGACCCAGGAGCCGTCGAAGCCGTCGTTCGCCTCGCGGTCCTTGTCGGCCTTGACCTTCTCGAACGCGACCCGGTTGGCCTCGGCGTCCTTGCGGGACGGGATGAAGGCCGCCATGCCGCCGATGGCGTGCGCGCCGCGCTTGTGGCAGGTGCGGACGAGCAGTTCGGTGTACGCGCGCATGAAGGGGGCCGTCATCGTCACCGCGTTGCGGTCCGGCAGGACGAACTTCTCGCCGCCGTCACGGAAGTTCTTGACGATGGAGAACAGGTAGTCCCAGCGGCCCGCGTTCAGCCCGGCCGCGTGGTCCTTGAGCTCGAAGAGGATCTCTTCCATCTCGTAGGCCGCGGTGATGGTCTCGATGAGGACGGTCGCGCGGACCGTTCCCTGCGGGATGCCGACGTAGTCCTGGGCGAAGACGAAGATGTCGTTCCAGAGGCGCGCCTCCAGGTGCGACTCCGTCTTCGGGAGGTAGAAGTACGGGCCCTTGCCGAGGTCGATCAGGCGCTGGGCGTTGTGGAAGAAGTAGAGGCCGAAGTCCACGAGGGAGCCGGAGGCCGGGCCGCCCTCGAAGCGGAGGTGGCGCTCCTCCAGGTGCCAGCCGCGCGGGCGCATGACGACGGTCGCGAGCTGGTCGGCGGCCTTGAGGGCGTACGCCTTGCCGGTGCGCGCGTCGGTGAAGTCGATGCGGCGCTCGTAGGCGTCGATGAGGTTGAGCTGGCCGAGGACGACGTTCTCCCAGGTGGGAGCCGAGGCGTCCTCGAAGTCGGCGAGCCAGACCTTGGCGCCCGAGTTGAGGGCGTTGATGGTCATCTTGCGGTCGGTCGGACCGGTGATCTCCACGCGGCGGTCGTTCAGGGCGGCCGGGGCCGGCGCGACCTTCCAGTCGCCCTCGCGGACCTGTGCGGTGTCCGGGAGGAAGTCGAGCGTGGAGGTGCGGGCGATCTCGGCGCGCCGCTCGCCGCGTCGGGCGAGGAGCTCCGCGCGGCGGGGGGCGAACCGCCGGTGGAGCTCGGCCACGAAGGCGAGGGCCGCTTCGGTGAGGACTTCGTCCTGCCGGGGCAGGGGCTCGGCGTCGACGATGGCCAGCGGGGACGGCGCTGGTGCGGACATATCTGTCACTCCTTCAGCGGCGGTGCCTGGCGGCCGCGGGGAATGCTCGCGCGAGACGGCACGCAGTGCCGTCGGGTGTGGAGAGTTCCGGGTAACGGTCGCGGGCGCCGTCTGGGGGTTCAGGGCGCTTCTGACCAGTGGATAGTAATTTCCTCATGGTGGAAGTTCAATGGTTTGTTGATGTCGAGATTCTCTGAGTCGACAGATTCCGCTTGCCGGTGGCCCTCAGTGCCATCGCGGTCACGCCCCGCTCAGTCCAGACGGGCCAGGTCCGGCGGGGTGTCGATGTCGTACGCGGCCGCGACGTCCCCGCACTCCACCAGCATGACGTCGGCGGCGTGGTTCTTCAGGTGGACACGCGCACCCTGGTCGCCGGTCGCGGTCGCCGCGATGTCCGCCCAGTGGTCCGCGCCGAACAGCACCGGATGCCCGCGCTCCCCGTCGTACGCCGCTGCCACCAGGCTCGCCGGGGAGCGGTACGCCCGCCTCACCCGGGCGACCGCGGCCGGCCCGATGCCCGGCTGGTCCACCAGCGACACCAGGGCCGCGCCGGCCCCCGTACCGGCCAGGGAGGCGAGGCCCACCCGCAGGGAGGAGCCCATGCCCTCGGCCCAGTCCGGGTTGTCCACGACCACGCAGCCCGCCAGGTCGGCGCGCTCGCGCACCTCGGCGGCCGAGGCCCCGAGCACCACGTGCACGGGGCCGCAGCCGGCCTCGCGCAGCACGCGGACGGCGTTCTCCACCAGCGGGCGGCCGCGGTAGGGGAGCAGGGCCTTGGGCCGCCCGCCGAGCCGGCGGCCGCCGCCGGCGGCCAGGAGCAGGCCGGCGACGACCGGCGGAGCCTCGCCGGAGGTCACAGGGGCAGCGCGGTGGTCGGGTTCGGGGACGTGTTCGACTGCTGACATGACAGCGATTCTCGCCGCCGTTTCCCCCGAACGGGTGGGAGCCCCGTCAGCAGCCGCCGTACGGAGGCCAGCGCGGCCCCGAACCGCAGGGGCTCGCAGATCCGGTTCTCGGCGGCGGCCAGCAGGGCCCGCTCGTCGCGGTCGGTGAACACATCGTGAGACTCGTACGGCATGGCGGAGGACTCCTTGCCAATCGGGGGCCAATACCGCGAGTCTGGACCCTGATTGGCCTGGCAGGCAGAGCCAATCAGGGGAGGTTGGCATGGCAAACGGGCGAGTGGTCCATACGGCGGACAGGACGATGGGGAGCCGGCAGCTCGCGGCCCTGCTCCCGCCCGAGGTGCTGGCCCGCCCCGGCTACCGGGCCCTCGCCGAAGCGGTGCGCACCCTGATCCTGGACGGCCGCATCGCCCTGCACGTCCGGCTGCCCGCCGAGCGCGAGCTCGCCGAGGCCGTCGGAGCCAGCCGCGCCACCGTCACCGGCGCCTACGACCTCCTGCGCGAAGCCGGCTACGTCCGCAGCCGGCGCGGCTCCGGCACCTGGACCGAACTCCCCGACGGGCACGGCCCCGTCGGCGCCCACAACCTGCTCGGGGCGGGCGGCTACAGCGCCGACGGCGAGCCCGGCATCGACCTCGCCATCGCCGCGATGGGAGCCCCGGCCGACGCCCTCGCCGAAGCCCTCGCCTGGGCCGCTCCACGGCTGCCCGGGCTGGCGCGCACCCCCGGCTACCACCCCTTCGGGCTGCCCGAGCTGCGCGCCGCCGTCGCGGACCGCTTCACCCGGCGCGGGCTGCCCACCCGCCCCGAGCAGATCCTGGTCACCGCCGGCGCCCAGCAGGCCTTCGCCCTGGTCGTCAGCCTGCTGTGCCGCCCCGGCGACCGGGTCGTCACCGAGAACCCCACGTACGCCAACGCCCTCGACGCCCTGCGTCACACCCGCCTGCGCACCGGGTCCATCGCCGTCTCCGACGACGGCTGGGACATGGAGATCGCCGAGTCCACGCTGCGCCAGACCGTGCCGCGGCTCGCGTACGTGATCCCGGACTTCCAGAACCCGACCGGCGCCCTGATGCCGGAGGAACAGCGGCTGCGGCTGCTCGCGGCGACCCGGGCCACCGGTACCTGGCTGGTGGCCGACGAGACCATCGCCGACATCGCGCTGGACGTGCCGGCCCCCGCACCGCTGGCCTCGCTCGCCCCGAGGGCCGGCGCCGACCACGTGATCACCATCGGCTCCCTCAGCAAGACGCACTGGGGCGGCCTCCGGGTGGGCTGGGTCCGGGCCACCGCCAAGCTGATCGCCGAGCTGACCGCCGTACGGGTCTCCGCGGACATGACCGGTTCCGTGCTCGACCAGGTGGTGGCCCTCCCGCTGATGGAGGGCCTGGACCGGTCCCTGCCCGGGCGCCTCGACCAGCTGCGCACCCGGCGGGCGGCCCTGGTGTCCGCCCTCCAACGGCACACGCCCGAGTGGAGCTGGCGGCTGCCGCCGGGCGGACTCTCCCTCTGGGTCGACCTGGGCGAGCCGGTCAGCTCGGCCCTCGCCGAACGGGCGGCCGCCGCCGGAGTGCACATCGGCCGCGGGGCCCGCTTCGGGGTCGACCCGGGCACCTTCGAGCACCGCCTGCGGATCCCGTACACCCTGCCCGCCGACCGCCTGGAGGAAGCCGTACGCCGTCTCGCGGCGGCCTTCCACGACGGCGTGCCCCTGGCTCCCGGGGTGGAGCGGCCCTACTGGGTGGCGTAACCGTGCGGCCGCCCGCCCCGCGCGGGCGGCCGCTGCCCCTACGGCGTCCGGATCAGGCGGCGGGTGGCGGCCGCGGCGACGGCGGAGGTGCGCGAGTCGACGCCGAGCTTGGCGTAGACGTGCACCAGGTGGGACTTGACCGTGGCCTGGCTGAGGAAGAGCCGCTTGGAGATCTGCTGGTTCGACAGCCCGTCCGCGACCAGCTGGAGCACTTCCAGCTCCCGCTTCGTCAGCGCCTCCGCCGGAGTGCGCATCCGGTCCATCAGCCGCAGCGCCACCGCCGGGGCCAGCGCCGACTGGCCCGCCGCGGCCGTGCGGACCGCCGCCGCCAGCTCCTCCGGCGGGGCGTCCTTCAGCAGGTAGCCCGAGGCGCCCGCCTCCACCGCCGCCAGGATGTCGGCGTCCGTGTCGTAGGTGGTCAGGACCAGCACCCGGGGCGCGCCCGGGCGGGCCGTGATCGCCGCCGTGGCCGCCGAGCCGTGCATGCCGGACCCGAACTGGAGGTCCATCAGGACGACGTCCACCGCTTCGGCGGCGGCCAGTTCCACCGCCCGCTCCGCCGTCGCCGCCTCCGCGACCACCGCGAAGTCCGGCTCCGTGTCGAGCACCGCGCGCAGTCCGGCCCGGACCACGGGGTGGTCGTCGGCGAGCAGGAGCCGGATGGTCATGGTCGGGCCTCCACGGGCAGCGGCAGGGTGACGGCCACGGCGGTGCCCTGGCCCGGGTCGGACTCCACGGTGAACAGCCCGCCCAGCGACTCGGCCCGCGCGCGCATCGCGGGCAGGCCGAAGCCGCCCTCGCCCGGGGCGGCGCCGGAGGGGACGAAGCCCCGGCCGTCGTCGACCACGTCCAGGGTGACCGAGTCGTCCATGAAGGTCAGGGTGATCTCCGCCCGGCCGGCCCGTGCGTGCCGCACCACGTTGGCCAGCGCCGACTGGGCGATCCGCAGCAGGGCCACCTCGTACGGGGTGGGCAGCACCCGGAGGGTGCCGCTGACGGAGAACCGCACCCGCGGGCCCGGGATCCCCGAGCACAGCCGCTCCAGCGCTCCGGCCAGCGAACCGTGCTCCAGGTCCGGGGGCGTCAGGGCCCGTACGAAACGGCGTGCCTCGGCGAGGTTCTCCTGCGCGGCCTCCCGGGCCCGGGCGATGTGTCCGGCGGCCGGCGCGTCCTCGGGCAGCGTCCGCTCGGCGGCCCGCAGCAGCAGCTGGATGGAGGACAGGCCCTGCGCCAGGGTGTCGTGGATCTCCCGTGCCAGCCGCTCCCGCTCCGCCAGGATCCCCGCCCCCCGCTCGGCCGCGGCCAGCTCGGCCCGGGTGGCGATGAGCTCCTCGATCAGCTCGCGCCGGCGTTCGCTCTCCCGGTACAGCGCCTTGTATCCGAGCACCGTGGCGACGGCCACCGCCCCGCCCAGCACCGGCCCGAGGAAGGCGCCCGGACTGACGGAGCCGCTGTGCGCGAGGCCGCCGTGTCCGAGGGAGGCGCCGATCGCCGCGCAGGCGGTCGCGGCGACGGCCGCCACGCCCCAGCGCAGCCGCAGCAGGTGCAGCTCCAGGAAGTACAGCGGGAAGGCGATCCACAGCCCGTCGGGGGAGACGGCGAGCAGCGCGGCCCACACCGCGCCCACCCCGGCCAGCCACAGTCCGGCGGCCCGGGCCGAGCGCCGCACCGCGGGGGCGCGTACGCCCGCCGCGTACACGGCGGCCAGCAGGGCGCAGAGGCCGTACACCCAGCCGGCGCGGGGCGCGGGGCCGGCGGCGGCCCGGGCTGCGGCCAGCGCGAGCAGCCCGAACAGCAGCGCGTGCAGGCACAGCCCCAGCACGCGCGAGACGGGGGTCAGGGCGCGGGAGGGGCGGGGGCGGGGAGGCGGAGCGGCAGACATCGTCCGACCAGCGTAAGCGGGCCGCCCGGGACCCCGGTCAATCGAAAGTTCGATGTCCGCGTGCCACCTTCGACAGCAGGATGTCTACCGTGGCGCGACGCCCCGGGCCCGCCTCCGAGACCAAGGTGGGGGACATGTTCGTCGCATGGAGAGATCTACGGTTCGCCAAGGGCCGCTTCGCCCTCATGGGCTCGGTCGTCCTACTGATCACGCTGCTGGTCGGCCTGTTGTCCGGGCTCACCTCCGGACTGGCCCGGGAGAACGTCTCGGCCGTCACCGGGCTGCCCGCCTCACGGCTGGCCTTCGCGGCGCCCGCCGGGGACCAGGAGGTCTCCTTCACCCAGTCCCAGCTGCCGGAGCGCGCGTGGCGGGCCTGGCGCGAGCGGCCCGGGGTCGCGCTGGCCCAGCCGCTCGGCATCCGCACCACCAACGCCGTCTCGGGGCAGCGCACCGCCGCCGTCTCCGTCTTCGGCGTCGAGGCGGCCGGCCGGCTCGCACCCGCCGGGGCGGGCCTCGCCCGGGGGAGGATCGTCCTCACCGAGAAGGCGGCGCGGGAGCTGGGCGGCCTCACCGCCGGGGCCAAGGTCAGGATCGGTCCGCTGGAGACGACCGTCGCCGCCGTCTCGGGCACGGCCGCCTACAGCCACACCCCCGTCGTCTGGATGGACCTGGCCGACTGGCAGCGCGTCGGCAACCCCGGCACGGCCACGGACACCGTCGCCACCGTCATCGCCCTGGACGGCTCCGGGGACGCGGACTGGGCCGCCGGCGACCGCGCTGCGGGCACCGAGACCCGGACCGTGGACGAGGCCCTGGGCGCCATAGGGTCCTACCAGGCCGAGAACGGCTCGCTCCAGCTGATGCGCGGCTTCCTCTTCGCCATCTCCGCCCTGGTCATAGGGGCGTTCTTCACCGTCTGGACGATCCAGCGCAGCGGTGACATCGCGGTGCTGAAGGCCCTGGGGGCCTCCACCCCGTACCTGCTGAAGGACGCCCTCGGCCAGGCCGTCGTGATGCTGACCATCGGCGCCGGGGCCGGGACCGCGCTCGCGGCCGGCGCCGGAGCCCTCATCAGCGGCGGTGACGTGCCCTTCGTCCTCGACGCCGCCACCGTGCTCGTCCCCGCCGCGATCATGATCGTCCTCGGGGTGCTGGGCGCGGCCCTGTCCATCCGGCGGATCACCGCCGTCGACCCGCTGACCGCCCTCGGGAGCGCCCGATGACCCTGCTCGTCCACGACGTCACCCTCACCTATCCCGACGGGGACGGCCGCCTCACCGCGCTGGACGCGGTGTCGCTGGAGGTGCCCGCGGGCTCCCTGACCGCGATCGTCGGGCCCTCGGGCTCGGGGAAGTCCAGCCTGCTGGCGGTGGCGGCCACCCTGGTCACCCCGGACTCCGGCCGGGTGGTGGTCGCCGGCCGGGACACCACCCGGCTGGGCCCCGCCGAGAAGTCGGCCCTGCGCCGGGAGGAGCTCGGCATCGTCTTCCAGCAGCCGAACCTGCTGGCCTCGCTGACCGCCGCCGAGCAGCTCCAGGTCATGGCCCACCTCTCGGGCCGCCCCTCCCGGCAGTCGCGCCGCCGCGCCCTGGAACTGCTGGCAGCGGTGGGCCTGGCCGACAAGGCCGACAAGCGCCCGCACCAGCTGTCGGGCGGCCAGCGCCAGCGCGTCAACATCGCCCGGGCCCTGATGAACGAACCGGCCGTGCTGCTGGTCGACGAGCCCACCAGCGCCCTCGACCACGAGCGGGGCGCGGCGGTCCTCGACCTGCTGGTCACCCTCACCCGCGAGCGCTCCACGGCCACGGTGCTGGTCACCCACGACCGTGCCCACCTGGACCGGGTGGACCGTACGGCGACCATGGCCGACGGCCGCCTCACCTCCGGGCCGCGGCCCGCCGAACCCTCCTCCGCGTCCGTCCCGGCGGCCTGAGCGCGCGTCCGCGGGCCCGCACACGCGAGAGCCCCGGCGCCCCCCACAGGGGGAGGGGCGCCGGGGCTCTCGTACGCGCGTGCGCGCCTTAGGGGCCTACGCCGGGCTCTGGCTCTGCAACGCGACCGACAGCTCGGCGGCCACGCCCTGGAGGATCGGCACGAAGGACTCGGCGACCGCCTGGGTCACCCGGCCGGCCGGGCCGGAGATGGAGATCGCGGCGGCGGTCGGCGAGTCGGGCACCGACACGGCGAGGCAGCGGACTCCTATCTCCTGCTCGTTGTCGTCGACCGCGTAGCCCACCTTGCGGACCTGCTCCAGGGCGTCCAGGAACCCCTCGGGCGTGGTGATGGTCTTCTCGGTCGCGGCGGGCATGCCGGTGCGCGCCAGGAGGGCGCGGACCTCGTCGGCGGGGGTGTGGGCGAGCAGCGCCTTGCCCACGCCGGTGGAGTGCGGCAGCACCCGGCGGCCGACCTCCGTGAACATGCGCATGGAGTGCTTGGACGGCACCTGGGCGACGTAGACGATCTCGTCGCCGTCGAGCAGGGCCATGTTCGCCGTCTCCCCGGTCTCCTCGACGAGGCGGGCCAGGTAGGGGCGGGCCCAGGTGCCCAGCAGCCGCGACGCGGACTCGCCGAGGCGGATGAGCCGGGGCCCGAGGGAGTAACGTCGGTTGGGCTGCTGGCGGACGTACCCGCACGCGACGAGGGTGCGCATCAGGCGGTGGATGGTCGGCAGCGGCAGGCCGCTGGCGGCCGAGAGTTCGCTGAGTCCGACCTCACCACCGGCATCGGCCATGCGTTCGAGCAGATCGAAGGCGCGCTCGAGGGACTGGACGCCACCGCCGCCGGCGGTGGGCTTGGCGGAAGCGTCGGTGGTGCTGGCGCTGGACGTCGGCACGGCGCGGTCCTTTCGGTGCTGGCAGGCAAGGAAGCAGCCTACCGGTCGGTCGGCGTCGGCCCTAGAGCCGGGGCCTCGCCGTCCTCGCCGGTCAGAGGTGGTTTGTCCGGGTGGTGGACGTCCTCGGAAAGTTACCCGCCCGCTACCGGTGGTGGTAGCTACATTCTGGATAGCGAAATCCTAATTCCATCCTGTGGAAACATCCAATTGGGGCGCGAACGTGCCGACAGTCCCTCCGGGCGCTCTTGACTGGCCCCGGATCGGGGTGAAGACTCCGTCAACAGAACGTTGAATTTCGCTCTGTGGAAGTAGATGGGGAGGTTCCGGTGGCCGACGTGGCTGTGGAACTGGTACTGCGCTCGACGCGCGTCATCACCCCCGAGGGGACGCGCGCCGCCTCGGTGGCCGTCGCCGGCGGGAAGATCACGGCCGTGCTGGCGCACGACGCCGAGGTACCGGCCGGAGCCCGGCTCGAGGACTTCGGCGACGACGTCCTGCTCCCCGGCCTGGTGGACACGCACGTCCACGTGAACGACCCCGGCCGCACCGAGTGGGAGGGCTTCTGGACGGCCACCCGCGCCGCCGCCGCCGGTGGTATCACCACCATCCTCGACATGCCGCTGAACTCCCTCCCGCCGACCACCACGGTCGACAACCTCCGCGTCAAGCAGGAGGTCGCCCGGACGAAGGCGCACGTGGACGTCGGCTTCTGGGGCGGTGCGCTCCCGGACAACGTCAAGGACCTGCGCCCGCTGCACGACGCCGGCGTCTTCGGCTTCAAGTGCTTCCTGTCGCCCTCCGGCGTGGACGAGTTCCCGCAGCTGGACCAGGAGCAGCTGGCCACCTCCCTCGCCGAGATCACCGGCTTCGGCGGCCTGATGATCGTGCACGCCGAGGACCCGCACCACCTGGAGTCCGCCCCGCAGACCCCGGGCCCCAAGTACGCCGACTTCCTGGCCTCCCGCCCGCAGGACGCCGAGAACACCGCGATCCAGAACCTGATCGACCAGGCGAAGCGGCTGAACGCCCGCGTGCACGTCCTGCACCTCTCCTCCGCCTCCGCGCTGCCGCTGATCGCCGCGGCCAAGGCCGAGGGCGTGGCCGTCACCGTCGAGTCCTGCCCGCACTTCCTCACCCTCACGGCCGAGGAAGTCCCGGACGGCGCCACCGAGTTCAAGTGCTGCCCGCCCATCCGCGAGGCCGCCAACCAGGACCTGCTGTGGGACGCGCTGGCCGACGGCACCATCGACTGCATCGTCTCCGACCACTCGCCCTCCACCGCGGACCTGAAGACCGGCGACTTCGCCACCGCGTGGGGCGGCATCTCCTCCCTCCAGCTGGGCCTCCCCGCCATCTGGACCGAGGCCCGCAAGCGCGGCCGCACCCTCGAAGAGGTCGCGCGCTGGATGTCCACCGCCCCCGCCGCGCTGGCGGGCCTGGCGGCCAAGGGCGCCATCGAGGCCGGCCGTGACGCCGACTTCGCGGTCCTGGCCCCCGAAGAGACCTTCACCGTGGACCCGGCCCACCTGCACCACCGCAACCCGGTCACGGCGTACGCGGGCAGGACCCTGCACGGCGTCGTGAAGTCCACCTGGCTGCGCGGGCGACAGATCGCCGACCACGGCACCCCGACCGAGCCCACGGGCCTCCTCCTTGAAAGGCAGAACTGACAGTGGCACAGCGTTCGACTGGATTGGCTTCCTTCACCGGTAACGCGAACCCGTACGGGGGCGGCGACCCGTACGCGGACTACCGCACCGCGGAGTTCCCCTTCACCCAGTACGCGAACCTCGCGGCCCGTGAGCTGGGCGCCGGTGTCATCGCCGCCAACGACGAGTTCTTCGCCGAGCGCGAGAACCTGCTCATCCACGAGGCCCCGCACTTCGACCCCGAGCACTTCGGGCACAAGGGCAAGGTCATGGACGGCTGGGAGACCCGCCGCCGCCGCGGCGTGTCCGCCGAGCAGCCCTGGCCGACCGCCGAGGACCACGACTACGCCCTGATCCGCCTCGGCGCCCCCGGCGTCATCCGCGGCATCGTCGTCGACACCGCCCACTTCCGCGGCAACATGCCCCAGGCCGTGTCGGTCCAGGGCGCCTCCGTCGAGGGCTCCCCGACCGCGGAGGAGCTGCTGTCCGAGGACGTCAAGTGGACGACCCTCGTCGAGCGCACCCCCGTCGGCGGCCACGCGGCCAACGGCTTCGAGGTCGACGCCGAGCAGCGCTTCACGCACCTGCGCCTCAACCAGCACCCGGACGGCGGCGTGGCCCGCCTGCGCGTCTACGGCGAGGTCCGCCCCGACCCGAAGTGGCTCGCCGCGCTGGGCACCTTCGACGTCGTCGCCCTGGAGAACGGCGGCTCCGTCGAGGACGCGTCCAACCGCTTCTACTCCCCCCCGACCAACACCATCAACCCGGGCCGCTCCCGGAAGATGGACGACGGCTGGGAGACCGCCCGCCGCCGCGACAACGGCAACGACTGGATCCGCTACCAGCTCGTCGCCGAGTCCGAGATCCGCGCCGTCGAGATCGACACCGCCTACCTCAAGGGCAACTCGGCCGGCTGGGCCTCACTGTCGGTCAAGACGGGCGAGGACGGCGAGTGGACGGAGTTCCTGCCGCGCACCCGCCTGCAGCCCGACACCAACCACCGCTTCGTGCTGGACGCCCCGGCGGTCGGCACGCACGTACGGATCGACATCTTCCCGGACGGCGGCTTCTCCCGCCTGCGGCTGTTCGGTTCGCTGACGGAGGCCGGCGCGGCGGCGCACGCCGCCCGCCACCAGGAGCTGGGCGGCTGAGTCCGCCCCGTCCGACCGCCCCGGGGGCCGACACCCCCGGGGCCTGGCACGGCCCCGTGGGGCGCACCGCCCACGCGGGGCGGCCCCCCGGGC
>NZ_JBEZKZ010000122.1:0-13990 GCF_040651895.1 Streptomyces sp. NPDC048352 | reverse complement strand
CCCACACCCAGGAGCGTCCCCGCAGTGACCCGCCCCAGCACCGCCCGGCGGCTCCGGGCCGCCGCGGCCGCCGCGACGACCGCCGCCACCCTCGCCACCCTCGCCATGACCGCCCCCGCCGCCGAAGCGGCCCGCCGGTCCGCCGCCCACTGCGCCACCCCGCGGCTCGCCGCCGGCTGGTACGGCGACAACCAGGCCCGCCTCCAGCAGCTCATCGACCGCCACGGCGGCTGCGGCCCCCACCGGCCCGGCCGCGCCAGACCCGTGGCCGTCTTCGACTGGGACAACACCGTCGTCAAGAACGACGTCGGCGACGCCACCATGTTCTGGCTGCTGCGCAACGGGAGGATCCGCCAGCCCGGCGGCGGCGACTGGACCACCACCAGCCGCCACCTCACCCCGCCCGCGGCCCACGCCCTCGCCACCGCCTGCGGCCCCCTCGCCCGCCCCGGCGCCCCCCTGCCCACCGGCACCCCCGAGGGCGCCGCCTGCGCCGACGAGCTGAACGCCGTCTACGGCACCGCCGCCACCCGGACCGGCGCCGCGGCCTTCGCCGGCTGGGACCGCCGGACGACCGAACCCGGCTACGCCTGGCTGGCGCAGCTGATGCAGGGCTGGACCGCGAGCGAGATCCGCGGCTTCGCGGCCGCCGCCCGCACCGAGAACCTCACCGCGCCCATCGGCACGCGACAGCAGGTCGGCACCGGCACCGCCACCGGCTGGGTCCGCTACTACGACCAGCAGCGCGACCTCATCGCCAACCTCCGGCGCGCCGGCTTCGACGTCTGGATCAGCTCCGCCTCACCCCAGCCCGTCGTCGAGGTCTGGGCCCAGGGCGCCGGCATCGACGCCCGCCACGTCATCGGCATCCGCAACACCACCCGCGACGGCACGCTGACCGCCCACCTCCAGGGCTGCGGATCCGTCCCCGACGGCGCCGACACGCTGATCCCGTACATCGACGGCAAGCGCTGCTGGATCAACAAGGAGGTCTTCCGGGTACGCGGCCGGGCCGCCGGGGAAGTCCAGCCGGCCGCCCGCCGCCAGGTCTTCGCCGCGGGCGACTCGGACACCGACGTCACCTTCCTGCGCGACGCCACCGCCCTGCGCCTGGTGGTCAACCGCAACAAGAACGAGCTGATGTGCCGGGCCTACGACAACAGCGACGGCAGGTGGATCGTGAACCCGATGTTCATCGAGCCCAAACCACGCAGGACCAGCCCCTACCCCTGCTCCACCACCGGCCACACCGACCACGACGGCACCCCCGGCCCCGTCCGCCGGGATGACGGCGGCGTCATCCCCGACCAGACGGACACCGTCTACTAGAGGAAGGTCCGGCCCTCGCCCCGGTACGTGGGGACCGAGTCCACGACCCGGTCCCCCTCCACCAGGTGCAGGACGTCGAACCGCTCGCACAGCTCCCCGGCCTTCGCGTGCCGGAACCACACCCGGTCGCCGATCAGCAGGTCGTCCGCCGGGCTCCCCAGCAGCGGCGTCTGCACCTCCCCGGCCCCCTCCTGCGGGTCGTAACGCAGTCCCGCGGGCAGGTACGGCACCGGCAGCCGGTCGGCGCCCGCCGCCCCCGAAGCCGGATAGCCGCCGCCCAGCACCGTCACCACCCCCACCCCGGGCCGCCGGACCACCGGCTGCGCGAACAGCGCGGCCGGACGCCCCCGGAACGAGGTGTAGTTGTCGAACAGCCGGGGCACGTACAGCCCCGACCCGGCGGCGATCTCCGTCACCGCCTCCTCGGCCGCCGTCTGCGCCACACTGCCGGTCCCGCCGCCGTTGACGAACTCCAGGTCCGGCACCACCGCCCGTACCGCCCGCACCGCCTCGGCCCGCCGCACCGCCAGCTCCCTGCGGGCCGCGCCCTGCATCAGCCGGATCACCCGCGAGCGCACCGGCCGCCCGGCCAGCGCGTCCCCGACCCCGGCCACGTGCCCCTCGTAGCCCATCAGCCCCACCACCCGGAAACCCGGCCGCGCCGCCACCGCCGCCGCAAGCTCCGCCAACTGCCCCGGCTCGCGCAGCGGCGAGCGCCGCGCCCCCACGCGGACCCGCCCGCCCAGCAGGTGCAGGGCGGTGTCCAGTTCGAGGCAGACCCGGATCTCCTCGGCCCCGCCGCCGCGCGACCGCTCGATCAGGTCCAGCTGCGCCGGATCGTCCACCATCACGGTGACCGCCCGCGCGAGCTTCGCGTCACCGGCCAGCTCCGCGAACCCCGCGCGGTCGGCGGACGGATAGGCCAGCAGCACGTCCTCGAACCCGGACCGGGCGAGCCACAGCGACTCGGCCAGGGTGTACGACATGACGCCGGCGAACCCCGGGCGGGCCAGCACCCGTTCGAGGAGCGCCCGGCACCGGACGGACTTGCTCGCGACCCGGACCGGCTTCCCGCCCGCACGCCGCACGAGATCGTCGGCGTTGGCGTCGAAGGCATCCAGGTCGACCATGGCCAGGGGCGCGTCGAGATGCGCGGTCGCCCGGTCGTACCGGGCCCGGTCCGAGTTCATGGGCGGCAGCTTGCCAGACCGCCGTACCGCCCGGTAGGCCCGTCGGCCACCCGGCTCCGCCCACCCCGCCCCCGCCCGGTCGCCGCCCGAGCCCCGTAGAGTACGGGCAGGCAGCCGTACGGAACGGGGGGCGGAGCCGCCGGATGACCACGTCGACACCACGGGCCGCGGTCCTGGGCGAGCCGGACGGACCCGGCGAGCCGGGCGGACCGGGCGAGCCGGGCGGACCGGGCGAGCCGGGCGGACCGGGCGAGCCCCACCAGCCCCCGCCGCCGCACCACGCCCACCGCCCCCGCCGCCGCCCCGGCCGGATCCTCGCCGCCACCCTGTGCGCCCTCCTCGGCACCGCCCTCCTCGCCGGCGCCGCCACGGCCGCCTGGAGCGGATACCGCTCCGCACACCGCCCGCCGGCCCCCGAAGCCGCCTACCGCGAGGCCGCCGCGCTGTGGCGCTCGGCCCCCGTGGACAGCCTCCTCCCGCCCGTGCTGGACGGCCCGGACGCCGGCCCCGGCGGCGCCGACCGCAGCTGGACCCGGATCGCCCTCGCCCCCGACGCCGACTGCGCCGCAGCCCTGCCCGCCGACTGGCGGACCGCGCTCGCCGCCACCGGCTGCACCCGCGTGCTCCGCGCCACCTACACCGACGCCACCCGCAGCTCCCTGATCACCGTCGGCCTGGTCTTCACCCCCGCCGACGCCGCCGCCATGAACGCCCTCCGCGACCACCTGACCGTCCCGCCCGCCTACGAGTACGCCGACGCGCGCCGCGCCGCCTGGACGGCGACCGTCGCCGACGAGGCCCCCGCCGTGGTCTACGCCGTCTCCGCCTTCGCCGACGGCCGCACCGTCGACGCGCCGGTCCCCGCCGAGGAGGCGGCCCGGCAAGGCGCCACCGGGACCGTCGCCGAAGCCGGGCTCGGCCACGAGGCCAAGGCCGCCGCCGACCGGGTCGGACAGGCCCTGACCGCCCTCGCGGCCCCCGCTCCGGCCCCGCCGGCCGCACCCCAGCCGCCGGCGAAGGGATCCGCACGGTGAACCCCGCCCCGCTGCGCGCGGCCGCGGCCGCCGCCCTCGCCGCCCTCCTCACCGCGAGCGCCGCGCACCCCGCCGCCGCCGACACCATCCGCGACCGCCAGTGGGGCCTGCTCGCGCTGCGCGCCGAGGAGGCCTGGGGCACCACCCAGGGCGACGGGGTCACCGTCGCCGTCCTCGACACCGGCGTGGACGCCACCCACCCCGACCTCACCGGCCAGGTCCTCGAAGGCGCCGACCTCGTCGGCATGGGAGCCGGCCGCGGCGACCGCGCCTGGGCCCGCCACGGCACCGCGATGGCCAGCATCATCGCCGGCCGGGGCCACGGCCCCGACCGCGGCCAGGGCGTCCTCGGGATCGCCCCGCACGCGCGGATCCTGCCGGTCCGGGTGATCCTCGAGGAGGGCGACCCCGGCCGGGCCCAGGCCCGCGACAGCAAGTCCGGAGCCCTCGCCGAGGGCATCCGCTGGGCCGCCGACCACGGCGCCGACGTGATCAACCTCTCGCTCGGCGACGACAGCGACTCCGCCCACCACGAGCCCGCCGAGGACGAGGCCGTCCAGTACGCGCTCGCCAAGGGCGTCGTGGTCGTCGCCTCCGCCGGCAACGGCGGCGAACGCGGCGACCACACCTCCTACCCCGCCGCCTACCCCGGCGTCATCGCCGTCGCGGCCGTCGACCGCCAGGGCCGCAAGGCGCCCTTCTCCACCCGCCACTGGTACGCCACCGTCAGCGCCCCCGGCGTCGACGTCGTCATCGCCGACCCCGACCGCTCGTACTACGAGGGCTGGGGCACCAGCGCCGCCGCGGCTTTCGTCTCCGGCGCCGTGGCCCTCGTCAAGGCCGCCCACCCCGGCCTCTCCCCGGCCCAGGTCAAGAAGCTGCTGGAGGACACCGCCGCCGCACGCCCCGCAGGCGGCCGCGACGACGCCCGCGGACACGGCACGGTCGACCCCGTCGCCGCGCTCCAGGCCGGCGCGGCGCTGCGCCCCGAGGCGCCCGTCCCCGCCGCCGTCCCGGCCGGGCGGCGCTACTTCGGCCCGGGCCCCGAGCCGGTCCGGGCGCCCGGTTCCCGGACCCGGCCCGGCGTCGTGGCCGCGGCGGCCGGGGGAGCGGCCCTGCTGGTGCTGGCCGGCGTCCTGGCCGGGCGGCCGCGCGCCGCCCGGCGGGATAGGGTCACGTAACTGTGGTGAACAACAGCGAGGCGACCAAGAACATCCCGGACCCCGGCTTCTCCGACGACGACGGCACGGCCGATCCCCGGCTGAGCGCGGCCCTGGCCGCCTGGGCGGCCGACCGGGCGGCCGAACCGCAGCTGCTGGCGGCCCTGAAGGACGCCCGGCTGCTGGTGCCCGTCGTGGCGATGCTCGGCGAGGTCGAGACGGACCCGGAGACCGGCCTCAAGCGCGAGAAGACCAGCGACATGGCCGTCCCCACCCTCACCGCGGGGAACCGGCGGGCGCTGCCCGCCTTCACCTCCCTCGCCTCGCTGGCCCTGTGGGACCCGGCGGCCCGGCCGGTGGCCGTCCCGCTCCACCAGGCGCTGGCCGCCGCCGCGCACGAGAAGGCCGACACGGTCGTCATCGACCTGGCCGGCCCCGTCCCCTACCAGCTGACCGGCCCGGCGCTGCTCGCGCTGGCCGAGGGCCGCACCGACCCCGACCCGCTGGTGGACCCCGCCGTGCGCGAGGCCGTACGGGCGGCCGTGGCCGCCGAGCCCGCCGTGCTCCGCGCCCACCTGGGCCGGAGCGGCGCCGGCGCCGACGGCACCCTGGCGGTGGTGCTCGCCGCGGACGCCGAGCCCGCTCCCGCGGCCCGCCGCGTGGCCGAGGCGCTGGCGGCGGACGAGACCCTGCGCGGCCGCCTCGTACGCGGCCTGGACCTGGCGCTCCTCCCGGCCGACGCCCCGCTCCCGCCGGGGGACGCGCTCTTCACGCGCTGAGCGCCGTACCGCGCCCCGCACATGGCGAAGGGCCGCCCGCGCCGTGCGGGCGGCCCTTCGGCGCGGGTCAGGCGTAGACGGGGCCCGTGAACTTCTCGCCCGGGCCCTGGCCCGGCTCGTCCTGGACGATCGAGGCCTCGCGGAAGGCCAGCTGGAGCGACTTCAGGCCGTCGCGCAGCGGGGCGGCGTGGAAGGAGCTGATCTCGGTGGCGCTGGCGGTCACCAGGCCGGCCAGGGCGGTGATCAGCTTGCGGGCCTCGTCGAGGTCCTTGTGCTCGGAGTCCGGCTTGTCCAGGCCCAGGTTGACCGCCGCGGCGCTCAGCAGGTGGACGGCCACCGTGGTGATGACCTCGACGGCCGGGACGTCCGCGATGTCGCGGGTCATCTCGTCGTAGTCGGGAGGGGTGGAATCGGAGGGCGTCGCGTCAGTCATGCGCTCCACGATAGGTCGTGCGGCGGCCTTGCCATGCGTGGGGTAGTATGGATGACGACCGGCCGGACACCTGCGTGCCCGGCCAACAAGTGGAGGCTCCGATCTCCCACCCGACCACCCTCCGGGGAGGCGGGTCATCCGGTCAAGCGGCAGCCATCGTTCCGTACGGACGATGGAAGCACGCTGATTTGCGCCCCGCGGTCGCACGCGGCGGTGCTCCGGTTGTTTTGGAGCCCCTGCCTGTGCCCGGCGGGGCATTTTGCATTCTCCGCCGCGGTGAGGTCTGACGACACAAGACGTCAGCGGTTGTCTGCCAGGCAACCGTGTGGTGCTACCGAGGAGGATCCATCAGCACCGAGCCCCGCATCAACGATCGGATTCGTGTCCCTGAGGTGCGACTCGTCGGTCCCAGCGGCGAACAGGTGGGCATCGTCCCGCTTGCGAAGGCGCTTGAGCTCGCACAGGAATACGACCTGGACCTGGTCGAGGTCGCGGCATCCGCTCGCCCGCCGGTCTGCAAGCTCATGGACTACGGCAAGTTCAAGTACGAGTCGGCCATGAAGGCCCGTGAGGCGCGCAAGAACCAGGCGCACACGGTCATCAAGGAGATGAAGCTCCGGCCGAAGATCGACCCGCACGACTATGACACCAAGAAGGGTCACGTCGTTCGGTTCCTCAAGCAGGGCGACAAGGTCAAGATCACGATCATGTTCCGCGGTCGCGAGCAGTCCCGGCCGGAACTCGGCTACCGACTGCTGCAGCGCCTCGCGGAGGACGTCCAGGACCTCGGCTTCATCGAGTCGAACCCGAAGCAGGACGGCCGAAACATGATCATGGTTCTCGGTCCGCACAAGAAGAAGACCGAGGCGATGGCCGAAGCCCGCGAGGCGCAGGCCGCCCGCAAGGCCGAGCGTCAGGGCGGTGCCCTCGCCGAGGCCGCTCCGGCCGAAGCGGAGTCCGCCGAGGCAGGCGCCGAGGACACTGCCGAGGCCGCCGCCGAAGGCACTGCCGAGGCGAACGCCGAGGCCTGATCCAGGACAGCCCGTCCCGGATCACCCAACAAGCATGACGCTCCCGCAAGCCGGTCCCCCGGGGCCGGCGGGAGCGCCACCGACGAGGAGATAACGGCGCCATGCCGAAGAACAAGACGCACAGCGGTACCAAGAAGCGCTTCAAGGTCACCGGCTCCGGCAAGGTGCTCCGCGAGCGCGCCGGCAAGCGCCACCTGCTCGAGCACAAGTCGTCCCGCGTCACCCGTCGCCTCACCGGCAACGCGGAGATGGCTCCCGGCGACGCCGCGAAGATCAAGAAGCTTCTCGGCATCTGACGCCCTCCGCTCCCGTCCGGGAGCGGGACGTCGAGACCGGGACCCCATCGAATTTCGGGCCGTGTGAAGACAACCACGGCCCCGCTACAAGGAGTTAAAAGTGGCACGCGTCAAGCGGGCAGTAAACGCCCACAAGAAGCGCCGGGCGATCCTCGAGGCGGCCTCCGGCTACCGCGGTCAGCGCTCGCGCCTGTACCGCAAGGCCAAGGAGCAGGTCACCCACTCGCTGGTCTACAACTTCAACGACCGCAAGAAGCGCAAGGGCGACTTCCGTCAGCTGTGGATCCAGCGCATCAACGCCGCTGCCCGCCAGAACGGCATGACGTACAACCGCCTCATCCAGGGTCTGAAGGCCGCCAACATCGAGGTGGACCGCAAGATCCTCGCGGAGCTGGCCGTCAACGACGCCAACGCGTTCGCCGCGCTCGTCGAGGTCGCGCAGAAGGCCCTCCCGGCCGACGTCAACGCGCCCAAGGCTGCTGCCTAAAGCCTGGCCGGCCCGCTTCACGCGACCGGCACCCCACGGACCCGCAGGCTTCCCGCCTGCGGGTCCGTGTGCTTTCGCCCCGCCGCCCGCAGGACCGCTCCGCAGACTGCCCGCAGGACCGCTCCGCAGACCGCCCGCCGAACCGCTCCGCAGACCGCCCCGCCGAACCGCTCCGCAGAACCGAGAGAGAACCGCAGACACCATGGGTCACCCCACCGAGCTGATCTCCCCCCGATCCCCGCGGGTGGCCGCCGCCCGGCGGCTGGCGCGGCGCAACTTCCGCACCAAGGAGCGGCGGTTCATCGCCGAGGGCCCCCAGGCCGTCCGCGAGGCGGTCGAGCACCGCGGGGCCCAGGGCGCGACCCTGATCGAGCTGTTCGCCACCGTCGAGGCCGCGGAGCGCTACGCCGGCATCGTCGAGGCGGCGCTGCTGGCCGGGGCCCGGGTGCACTACGCCTCCGACGAGGTGCTCGCGGAGGTCTCCCAGACGGTCACCCCCCAGGGGCTGGTCGGCGTCTGCCACTTCCTGGACTCCCCGTTCGAGGAGATCCTCGAGGCCGGCCCCCGGCTGGTCGCCGTCCTCGCCCACGTCCGCGACCCCGGGAACGCCGGCACGGTGCTGCGCTGCGCGGACGCCGCCGGCGCCGACGCGGTGGTGCTGACCGACGCCTCCGTCGACCTGTACAACCCGAAGTCCGTACGCGCCTCCGTGGGCTCCCTCTTCCACCTCCCGGTGGCCGTGGGCGTGCCGGTCGAGCAGGCCGTGGAGGGCCTGCGGGCGGCCGGGGTACGGATCCTCGCCGCCGACGGGGCCGGGCAGGACGACCTCGACGCCGAGCTGGACGCCGGCACCATGGGCGGCCCCTCGGCCTGGGTCTTCGGCAACGAGGCGTGGGGCCTGCCCGAGGAGACCCGGGCCCTCGCGGACGCCGTCGTCCGGGTCCCGATCCACGGCAAGGCGGAGAGCCTGAACCTCGCGACGGCCGCCGCCGTGTGCCTCTACGCGTCCGCGCGTGCACAGCGGGCGCCCGGAGGGTGCCGCTCCGTGACCCCCAGCTAGTAATGTGGCCGCCCGGGGGCCCACTGCGCTACCCGGAGATGTGGGGTACGGGGACATGACCGTCGGTACGAACAGCTCGCCAGGAGCCGCTGGCGGTGCCTTCGGGCTGGACCCCGACGAACTGCCCGACGGGCTCGTCGTCGCCGACCACACCGGGCACGTCGTCTGCTTCAACCGGGCCGCCGCCAGGATCACGGCCCTCGCGGCCGGCCGGGCCCTCGGCGCTCCCATCGAGCGCGCGCTGCCGCTGGAGGACCTCGAAGGCCGCCGCTGGTGGGCGCTGACCGACCCGTACGGGGGACTCGCCACCCGGCGCGGCCAGCCCGAGCGGAACCTGCTGCTGCCCGGCGGGCGCGAGGTGCTCGTCGCCGCAAGCTACGTGCGCACCCACCCCACCGGCCCGCTCAGCCGCCTCGTGGTCACCCTGCGCGGCACCGAGGCCCGGCGGCGCACCGAGCGCAGCCACGCCGAGCTGATCGCGACCGTCGCGCACGAGCTGCGCTCCCCGCTGACCTCCGTGAAGGGCTTCACCGCGACCCTGCTCGCCAAGTGGGAGCGGTTCACCGACGACCAGAAGCGGCTGATGCTGGAGACCGTCGACGCCGACGCCAACCGCGTCACCCGGCTGATCGCCGAGCTCCTCGACATCTCCCGCATCGACTCCGGCCGCCTCGAGGTACGCCGCCAGCCGGTCGACATCGCCGCCGCCGTGGGCCGCCACGTCCAGGCGCTCACCGCGAACGGCCAGGCCCCCGAGCGGTTCCTCGTACGGGTCAGCAGCCCCCTGCCCGATCTGTGGGCCGACCCGGACAAGATCGATCAGATCCTCGGCAACCTCCTGGAAAATGCGGTGCGCCACGGTGACGGAACGGTCACCATCGACGTAGCGCCGCACGAGAAGGGAACAGCCGTCACCGTGACCGACGAGGGCCCCGGGATCCCCGAGGAGTCGATGGGCCGCGTCTTCACCCGTTTCTGGCGGGGGAGCAAGCGCGGCGGCACCGGCCTGGGCCTGTACATCGTCAAGGGCATCGTGGAGGCCCACGGCGGCACCATCACCGTCGGCCGCGGCCCCGGAGGCGGCGCCGAGTTCCGATTTATCCTGCCCGTGAGCGCCCCGGCCTACCTCACGCAGTAACCCTGCGGAGGTCTCGCCAGGCGGCCCACGGGCTCCTCCACCCCCGGCGGCCCTTAGACTCGTCCTTTGGCACCTTTGTGTCCTTGTGCCGATCGAGCCGAGACGTATCGATCAGGTCGTGCGGGGACCCACCAGCCAGCCATCGGAAGTACGGGAAGAGATGTCGGCACCGAACAAGTCGTACGACCCTGTCGAGGTCGAGGCACTGAAACCGGAAGAGATCGAGCGCATGCGGGACGAGGCGCTCGCCGCCTTCGCGTCCGCCGGCGACCTCGACGAGCTCCGCGAGGCGAAGACCGCGCACATGGGCGACCGCTCGCCCCTCGCGCTCGCCAACCGCGAGATCGGCGCCCTGCCGCCCCAGGCCAAGGCCGAGGCGGGCAAGCGCGTCGGACAGGCCCGCGGCGCCGTGAACAAGGCCTTCGGGGCCCGCACGGTCCAGCTGGAGGCCGAGCGCGACGAGCGGGTGCTGGTCGAGGAGGCGGTGGACGTCACGCTGCCCTACGACCGCGTGCCGGCCGGCGCCCGCCACCCCCTGACCACCCTGATGGACCGCATCGCGGACATCTTCGTGGGCATGGGCTACGAGGTCGCGGAAGGCCCCGAGGTCGAGGCGGAGTGGTTCAACTTCGACGCCCTCAACTTCACCCCCGACCACCCGGCGCGCCAGATGCAGGACACCTTCTTCGTCCAGGGCCCCCAGGGCACCGCGGGCGACGAGTCCGGCGTCGTGCTGCGCACCCACACCTCCCCGGTGCAGGCGCGCTCGCTGCTGGAGCGCAAGCCCCCCGTCTACATCGTCTGCCCGGGCCGCGTGTACCGCACCGACGAGCTCGACGCGACGCACACCCCCGTCTTCCACCAGGTCGAGCTGCTCGCCGTGGACGAGGGCCTGACCATGGCCGACCTCAAGGGCACCATCGACCACATGGTCAAGGAGCTCTTCGGGGAGCAGACCACCACCCGGCTGCGCCCGCACTTCTTCCCCTTCACCGAGCCGTCCGCCGAGATGGACATGCAGTGCTACGTCTGCCGCGGCGCGTCGGTGGGCAACCCCGACCGCCCCTGCCGTACCTGCTCCAGCGAGGGCTGGATCGAGCTCGGCGGCTGCGGGATGGTCAACCCCAAGGTGCTCACCGCCTGCGGTGTGGACCCGGAGAAGTACAGCGGGTTCGCCTTCGGCTTCGGCATCGAGCGGATGCTGATGTTCCGTCACAACGTTGAAGACATGCGAGACATGGTCGAGGGTGACGTGCGCTTCACCCGGCCGTTCGGGAGTGAGATCTGATGCGCGTCCCGCTTTCCTGGCTGCGGGAGTACGTCGACCTCCCCGCGGGCGAGACCGGCCGTGACGTGGCCGCCAAGCTGGTCGACGCCGGCCTCGAGGTCGAGACCGTCGAGCAGCTCGGCACCGGCCTCAAGGGCCCCCTCGTCGTCGGCCAGGTGCTGACCATCGAGGAGCTCGAGGGCTTCCGCAAGCCGATCCGCTTCTGCACGGTCGACGTCGGCCAGGCCAACGGCACGGGCGAGCCGCAGGAGATCGTCTGCGGCGCCCGGAACTTCTCCGTCGGCGACAAGGTCGTCGTGGTCCTGCCCGGCGCCGTCCTGCCCGGCGACTTCGCGATCGCCTCGCGCAAGACGTACGGCAAGACCTCGCACGGCATGATCTGCTCCGGCGAGGAGCTGGGCATGGGCGACGACGGCACGCACGGCATCATCGTGCTGCCGCCGGAGTACGAGCCGGGCACCGACGCGATCGAGCTGCTCCAGCTCGTCGACGAGGTCCTCGACATCGACATCACCCCGGACCGCGGCTACTGCATGTCCATGCGCGGTGTCGCCCGCGAGGCCGCCACCGCCTACGGCCTGCCGCTGCGCGACCCGGCGCTGCTCGACGTGCCCGCGCCGAACTCCTACGGCTACGCCGTGCAGATCTCCGACCCGCAGGGCTGCGACCGCTTCACCGCCCGCACGGTGACCGGCCTCGACCCCGAGGCGCGGTCCCCGATCTGGCTCACGCGCCGCCTCCAGAAGGCGGGCATGCGCCCGATCTCGCTGGCCGTCGACATCACCAACTACGTGATGCTGGAACTCGGCCAGCCGCTCCACGCCTACGACCGCGCGCGCCTCGACGGCGCGATCGGCGTCCGCCGTGCCGAGCAGGGCGAGAAGTTCACCACCCTCGACGGGGTCAAGCGCACCCTCGACGCCGAGGACCTGGTGATCACCGACAGCAGCGGCCCCATCGGGCTCGCCGGTGTCATGGGCGGCGCCAACACCGAGATCGCCGACTCCGTGACGGACCCCGAGACCGGACGGGTCACGGGCACCACGGACGTCGTCATCGAGGCCGCGCACTTCGACTCCGTGTCGATCTCGCGCACCGCCCGCCGCCTGAAGCTGTCCTCCGAGGCCTCCAAGCGCTTCGAGCGGGGCGTCGACCCGCAGGCCGCCGCCGCGGCCGCGCAGCGGACCGTCGACCTGCTGGTGCTGCTCGCCGGCGGCACCGCCGAGGCCGGCGTCACCGAGCTCACCGCCCCGGGCGCCCCGCGCACCATCGCGATGAGCGCGGACCACCCGGACCGCGTCGCGGGCATGGAGTACGGCCGCGAGACCGTCGTACGCCGCCTCCAGGAGATCGGCTGCGACGTCTACGGCCAGGACGAGCTCGTCGTCACCGTCCCCTCGTGGCGCCCCGACCTCGCCGAGCCCAACGACCTCGCCGAAGAGGTCATCCGGCTGGAGGGCTACGGGAACCTCCCCTCCACCCTCCCGCAGGTGCCCTCCGGCCGCGGACTGACCCCGCGCCAGCAGCTGCACCGCCGCGTCGGCCGCGCGCTGGCCGGCGCCGGCTACGTCGAGGCGCTGAGCTACCCGTTCCTCGGCGAGGCCGTCTTCGACCAGCTCCAGCTGCCCGCGGACGACGCGAGCCGCCAGGTCGTCAGGCTGGTCAACCCGCTGTCCGACGAGGAGCCGGCGCTGCGCACCACGCTGCTGCCGGGCCTGCTCGCCGCGCTGCGCCGCAACGACAGCCGCGGCAGCCACGACCTCGCGCTCTTCGAGACCGGCTCGGTCTTCCGTGCCGCCGCCGAGCCGGGCGTCGCCGTACGGCTGGGCGTCGACCGGCGTCCCACCGACGAGGAGGTCGCCACCCTGGACGCGGCCCTGCCCGCGCAGCCGCGGTACGCCGCGGTCGTGCTGGCCGGTGCCCGCGAGCAGGCCGGCTGGTGGGGCAAGGGCCGTCCGGCCGACTGGGCCGACGCGGTCCAGGCCGCCCGTTCGCTGGCCGTCGAGGCGGGCGCGGAGCTGGTCGTCCGCCAGGGCCAGTACGGCCCCTGGCACCCGGGCCGCTGCGCCGAGCTGGTCGTCACCGTCGACGGTGCCGAACAGGTCATCGGCCACGCCGGCGAGCTGCACCCGCGCGTGGTCAAGGCCATGGGCCTGCCCGCCCGCACCAGCGCCATGGAGCTCGACCTGGACCGCCTCGCGGCGGCCGGCGGCGGGGCCGTGCAGGCGCCCCGGATCTCCACCTTCCCGGTGGCGACCCAGGACGTCGCGCTGATCGTGGACGCGTCGGTCCCCGCCTCGGCGGTGGAGGACGCGCTGCGCCAGGGCGCCGGCGAACTGCTGGAGTCCCTGCGGCTGTTCGACGTGTTCACCGGTGAGCAGGTCGGCGCGGGCAAGAAGTCCCTCGCGTACGCGCTGCGCTTCCGCGCGGCCGACCGGACGCTGACGGCCGAGGAGTCCACGTCCGCGCGCGACGCGGCGGTGGCCCTGGCCGGCGAGCGGACCGGGGCGGTGCTGCGGGGCGCGTAGCGCCGCCGTAGCTCTCGCTGAGGGGCGCGTCCGGATCACCGGGCGCGCCCCTCACCCGTTCGGGTGGGCTCCGGCCACCCTGCGGCGGCCGTCCCCTACCCGCCCTTCAACCGTTCTCGCCTCAATCGCCGGCGCGGCTCAAAGACCCGCATCTCCAGCCCCGCCGGCGTTTGAGGCGCGGGGTCTGGGGCGGAGCCCCCGGGAACGGTGGAAGGGCGGGTAGGGGACACGCTCCGC